>JASLBS010000019.1 GCA_030146405.1 Arthrobacter sp. | reverse complement strand
AGGTGCTGGCGCCGTCGATCCTGGCGCTCTCCTCGAGTTCGAGCGGGATGGATCGGAGGAAGGCGGTGAACAGCAGGATGCTGAAGCTCAGCTGGAACATGATGTGCAGGATCGTGACGCCGACGGGGTTGTCGAGCCCCGTCAGCCCGGTCAGCTGGATCTGCGGCAGGGCGAGAACGGGGAACGGGATGAACATCGCCATGAGCAGGTAGTAGAACGACCAGCGGAAAAGTTTGCGGTCCCAGTTCCGTGAGATGGCGAACGAGGCGAAGGCTCCGAGGAGGATCGCTCCGACGACGGATCCTGCGGTGATCAGGATCGAGACCAGGAACGCTCGCGGGTAGTTGGTTAGGGTCCACGCGGTGACGAAGCCGTCGATGCTGAAGGGGGCAGGCAGGGCGAATGCGTTACCGTCCACCGCCTGCTCCTGCGTCTTGAAAGCCATTGCGACGGTCACGTACAGCGGGATGATCACCGTGACGGCGCACAGGAGCAACACGATGGTCAGCGACCAGCTCGAGTTCCGACCACTTCCCGTGGTGCGGGTCTGTGGCCGACGTCGTGCGCCCTTGCCCTCCAGGGTCGTGGTGGCGTCGAGGTCCTTGGCGACGAGTGCGGGCTGGACTGACATCAGCGTGCGTTCCTTCCACGAGTGAGGCGGAGCTGGATGAGGGAGATGACGACGACGATGATGAAGAACATGGTCGCGTTGGCCATCTGGTAGGCGTAGTCGCCTCCGGTGAAGCCGGTGACGATCGTCATCGGGATGCTTCGCGTCGCGGTGCCGGGCCCGCCGTCGGTGAGGCCCACGATCACGTCGTAGGCGTTGAGGAAGTTCTTGAAGCCGAGGATCACATTGATGAAGATGTACCCGGCCACCAGCGGCACGGTGATCCGCAGGAGCTGCTGCCATTTACCGGCCCCATCGAGGTCGGCTGCTTCGTAGACATCACCGGGGATCGACAGCAACCCGGCGATGTAGATGAGCAGGCTCCCGGGGATCGCCTGCCAGGCGGTGACGATCACGATGCCGATCCAGGCCAGGTCCGGGTTCGCGAGGATGCTCTCGCTCAGTGCGTCGATACCGAGCGTCTGCCCGAGGGACGGTACGGAGTTGGAGAACAGGAAGTTGAAGACGTAGGCGATGATGATGCCCGAGACGACCATGGGGATCACGAAAACAGTCCTCAGACCCGTCTTGAGCTTGATCTGGGCGGTCAGGCCCACTGCCAGCAGGAACGCGATGACGTTCACCACGATCACGGTGCAGGTGGCGAACCCGAAGGTGAACAGATAGCTCTGCAGCATGGCGGGGTCGGAGAACATGGCCACGTAGTTGATCAGCCCGACGAACTCCCACTCCCCGAAACCGATCGAGTTCGTGAAGCTGAAAAAGATGCCGATCACCGCGGGCAGGGTGATCGTGAGCGTGAAGATGGCGAGGGTCGGCAGGAGGAACGCGTAGTAGATCCCCTCGACTCCTCCCCGCCTCCTCCGAGGAGTCGAGGGCCTCGTGCTGCGGGTGGACCCCCGTGGTGGTGCCGCTGTCGTCTTCGTCATGGTCAGCTCCTGGGTCGTGTCGATCGGGGCATGCCGGTGGGGGTCAGGGGCCGCGTCACTGGCGCAGTGCCAGTCGCGCCCAGTCGCCGTCGAGCGTGGCGAGGGTTCTGTCCACATCCGATCCGAGTGCGACTCCCTGCATGTAGTTGTGCACAGGGATCGTCAGGGGGATCGCCTGGGAGGGGCCCTGGTAGAAGTCGGCGGCGTCGAAGTACTCCTTCATGCCAAGGATTCGCGGGTCGGTGACCGGTGCGGCGTCGACCGTCGTGCCGTATCCGAGCTGCGCCGCGTTGTACTCGTCCATCACCTCCGGCTCGAAGAGGAAGCTGAGGAACTCACGCGCTCCCTCCTTGCTCGTCGAGGCCTCGGGGATCCAGGCGGCGAGGTCGATGTTGACCCGCACCTCGAGATCCTCCGGGTCATCGGTCATCGGCAGGGGAAAGGTCCCGAGCTCGAGGTCGGGACTGGTCTTGGCGATCTCCCCGAACGCCCATGGGCCCTGCAGGTACATGGCTGCTTCACCCCTGGCGAAGGCGAGGTTGCCGTCACCGTAGATCTTGCTGTTCGCATCCGGATTCGTGTATTCGCGCAGGAGCATCTGCATCGTCTCGACCGGCCCGGCAAGGGTTTTCTGGAAGGACACCGGCGACTGGGGTCCCACCTCGGTGCCCGATTCGTGCATCTGCTCATAGAACTCGGCGACGTCGATCTGCCCACCCACCACGTAGTCGAACCAGCCCTGCGACACCGTCCACGGATCCTGGAACGTCCCGTAGAACGGCGTGATCCCGGCCGCGGTGAGTGCCTCGCAGACGGCGATGAGTTCGTCGTAGGTCTGCGGAACCTCCAGACCCTGCGCTTCGAAGATCTCCTTGTTATAGATGACGGAGGAAGCCATCACGGAGTAAGGCAGCACACTGGTGCGACCGGGATACGTGGCGTACTGATTCACCAGGTCCTGCACCTCCGGGAGGATGCGGTCGGCTTCGGGCATGTCGGAAAGATCACTCAGGGCGCCCCGCTCCATGAACCGGGCCATCTCCATGTTGTAGTTCAACAACCCGAGGTCCGGCGGGTTCCCGCGCAAAAACCCTGCCTGGAGGTTCGAGGAGGTATCGAGCACCACCTCGACGTCGTCCTGGGAAGCGTTGTACTCACGGACCAGTTCACCGAAGTACGGGATGGCTTCAGGCTTGCTGAGATGGAAACGGACAACCTCCGGTCCCCCGCTCCCGGCACAACCGGCCAGAGTCGAACCGGCCAGAATGAGCCCGGTGATTGCTGCAAGCGCACGGGGTACGCGTCGTGGTGATCGAGGCACGTCGTTGTCCTTTACCAAACTCGTCGTCGAGGAGAACATGTTGTTCGGAGGGGTAAATTTAGGTACTGAATCAAGTATGCTGCAATAATCGTCCAACATGAGCACGAAAGGGTCAAGCACTTTGTCCATGACGGTGCGTCCGGCCTCCGCAACGCCCCGCGCGAGTCTCGACATGCTATTGGGTTTCGCCTGGGACGCGGGTGTCTTCGTCAGTACCGACGCCATGGCAGCAACCGGTCTGACACGCTCCACGACAATCGATGCAGTGGACGAGCTGATCAACCGAGGGCTCCTGCGTGAACTGCCCAACGCGCGATCCGTTAGTGCGTACCGCAAGGGACGCCCGTCACGGCGCTTCGAACTACGCGCCGATGCGGCGATCGTCATCGGGATGGATGCCGGCCGGACACACATCACCACGACGGTCGCCGACCTCCGAGGTAATCCCATCATCAGCGAAACGCTCGCGATGGACGCGCTCGACGATGACGCGGACGTGCGCCGGGCGGCCGTGCTCGCCGCCGTGGACTCGGCGCTTCGCGCAGCAGGTCAAAACCGGGAGGATGTGCTGGCCGTCTGCATAGGAGTACCGGCGCCCGTCGATTCCGAGGGCAAGTCCCCAGATCATCGGGACGGCTTCTGGCAGTTAATGAACCCCGGTCTGCACCAGATGCTCAAGGAATGGGCGCCGATCGTGCGGATCGAGAACGACGCCTCACTTGCCGCCATAGCCGAAGGCGCCGTCGGAGACGCGATCGGCTGCGAGGACTACGTCGTCCTTCTTGCCGGTGACCGCTTCGGGGCAGGGGTCGTGGTGAACGGTCGCCTGCTGCGCGGCGCCCACGGTGGAGCCGGCGAAATGGCGGCCCTCAACAAAGTCCTCGGGGTCGGCAGCGCCGAGGGAATGGGTTCCAGGCTCACCGGTTGGGTACGCGAAGCGGCGGCCACGGGGAAGATCCCAGCCGGCCACCGGCTCGCCGCCCTACCGGCAAATCAGCTCACCGGACGCACCGTCCTCGAGCTCGCACGATCAGGTGACGCCTGGTCGCGAGGCATCGTCGAACGGGCCGGCACCCTGCTGGCCCGCATCACCGCGATCTTCGGCAGTGTCTACGACCCGACCCGCGTGATCGTCGCCGGGGCGATCGCGGAAAACCTCGACCAGATCGCTGACGTCGCGCGCGGAATTCTTCCAGGCGAGGTGGACCTCACCGCACCCGAACTGGTCCTCTCCTCCCTCGGCGCCCGGTCCGTCGCCGTCGGCGCGGTGCATGCGGCAGTCGAGTCCGCACGAGCCGACGTACTGCACCTTCAGGCAACCACCCCGCAGCCTTCCGGCACGGCCACCTGACCCGACACAACACCCCACCACATCCGCATGACCCCCTGACCGGACCATCCCAGCCCCCGGCCAGGTCCCTGGTGATGGTGTAACGGTCGGTGATCTGTGCAACCGCGCTATGTGAGGTCTCAGGACATCGTTTTTCTGACACTCCCGGTGGGAGGCACATGGAGTGGGCGGCCTAGGGATTTCGGACGGTGGGCCCTCTTAAACTGAGGGTGCTACCGAAAGAGAGACTCTCAGCATGAGTGCTTCACGACGACGCTTCACCCAGGAGTTCAAGGACGAGTTGTGCCAGGAGGTCATCACCACCTCCAAGCCGATCAAGGAGGTCGCGACCGCGTACGGCGTGGGTCCCGAGACTTTGCGGAGCTGGCTGACCAAGTACCGCCAAACCCATGGCGGGACCGAGACCGAGCTGAGCGTCCCGGAAAGGGCGCGGTTGAAGGAGCTCGAACGCGAGGTCCAGGAGCTGCGGGCGGAGACGGCGTTTCTGAAAAAAGCCAGCGCTTGACTATCGCGCGGGAGCAGCGGTGGTGAGCAAGTACGAGTACATCGATTCCCTGAAGAATGATCCGTCCGAGATGAACCCTGTGATGAAGATGTGTCGGTGGTTGGGGGTCTCAACGTCCGGTTACTACCACTGGGTCAAGCGTCCGCAGTCAGCGACCGCGGCCCGCCGCGAAGCCCTCGCGGCCCGGATCAGAGCCTTCTTCGAGTCCTCCGACGGGACGTACGGGTACCGGCGGATCCACGCCGACCTCGCCGCGGAATCGGTCGAGTG
>JASLBS010000009.1 GCA_030146405.1 Arthrobacter sp. | reverse complement strand
CCGCGGACAGGGCTGGGGAGCTCTACGGTGGACGGTGGGTATGGCCGAAGGACGGGACCGCACGCCCGTGCGGAAGCGGAAGAATGGCGACTGCAATCCCTCGAGCGGTCCGGTCTCATGAAACCCGGGAATGAGGAACGGTTCGATCGGATTGTCCGTCGCGCACAGGCAACTCTCGGTGCGAGTGCAGCGAGCATCGCATTGATCGCCGCGGAACGGCAGTTCCTGAAATCCTTTGTCGGACCATTGGCGAAGGACCTCGATCGCCGGCACTCCTTCTGCAACGTGACCATTCAGGGCGAGGACCTTCTCATCATTCCCGATGCGCTGACCGACCCGAGGTTCAGCACGAGCCCATTGGTCGTGGGAGAACCATTCATTCGGTTCTATGCGGGGATGCCATTACGTGGTCCTGGTGGTTACGTCATCGGAACTCTCTGCGTCATCGACCATGCACCCCGCACCTTCACCGCCAAGAACCAACGCGTGCTGCGCTCACTCGCGATCGAAGCCGAACTCGAGATCAATACCCACTAGGCGCTGTTCACTGGACCCTGCTCACAGAGCACAGTGCGGCATGTCATCTACAACGCTACACACCACGGTGATGGCGCAACATCCGCCTGGACGTGCAGTTCGTGGCCAGGACCTCGGACCTGACCACCACCCCGTCCTACCGTCCGGCGGTGTCGCTCGCCAGGTCCCAGGGCCGTGCACCGTCTTCCAGGGCACCGAGTGACTCGACCACACTGCGGGTCCGCTCGAGGGCCGCTGCGTCCCGCTCGGGAGACGAACACTCGCCCGCAGGGCCACCGGGTGTCAGAGGGCACCACCGATAAGGGGCCGAGACGATGAGAGAGGGCAACCACAGAAGTTCGGACACCGTCCACGCGCCGTCGTCGTCCCGACTGAAGTTCGCCCGGACCATCAGCCCTTCGTTGTTCACGTCGTACACGGGCGAGAGTTCGGTGACCCCGTTCCCCAGCCCGTACACGATCCACACCCCGTTGTACTTCTCGATGGGTTGCACGGAGTGCGTGTGGTGACCGTAGATGAAGTCGATCTCTCCGCTGTCGGCCAGGGCGTGGGCGGCCTCCACCTGTTCGGCGTTGGGCTCTGACGCGTACTCGTCGCCCGCGTGGAGCGCTACGAGCACGACGTCGGCGCCTTCTGCCCTGGCGGTCCGGGCCTTGGCGATCATCGCCGGTACGTCGATCAGGTCGACGCGCCATGGCTCGTCGGGGACGAGTCCGTTCAGCCCGTACGTGGCCTCGATGACGGCCACGCGTGCTTCCGACTGGTCCAGGATCAGGACTTCCTCCGCATCCTCAGCGGTGGCATAGGACCCGGTGTGTTCCAGACCCGCGGCTTCCAGGGCGGTGAGCGTCCGCAGGACTCCTTCGGTGCCGGCGTCGATGGTGTGGTTGCTCGCCGACGTGCACGCCTCGTACCCGACCTCGACGGCACCCGTGAGGATCTGCGGAGGGACGTTGAACTGGGGGTAGCCGCTGAAGGGGCCCTCGGGCTCGGCGACGGGTGTCTCGATGTGACAGATGCCCAGATCCGCTGTTGCCAGGTAGGGACGCTGCGCGGCGAGGAGGGGTTCGAAGTCGAGCGTTCCCTTACCGGTCTCGGCGGCGTCGGCGGCGGCCTGGTCCCACAGTTGCGGATGGACCAGGAGATCTCCTGTGACGACGACGCTCAAGCAGTCGTCACAGGCCATCGTTGCAGCGGGAGACGGCGTTGCGGCGGCCGAGGACGAGGCCGACGGCGAAGACCTTGTGGTTGTCTCAGCGGCACGTGACGGCACCGCGTCCGGTTCTGCATCCACAGCGACGGAGCACCCGCCACACAGCAACGCAGCGGCCAAGAGTGAAACTCCTCGAAGAAACGTCGTCCCGTGACGCGGATACCTACTCATTGTGCTCACGGTAGCAATCGGCGTGGCATTCCGTGCTCGAAAGTTCAGTGACTCGCGAAGGTAGTTCGCAGGACGCCGGACAGCAGACAGGGCCCCGAACAGACGAAACGCCGCCCGACATGGTCGGACGGCGTTCTGTCTCACAGGCTCTTTGCTTGCGAAGGTTCTGCTAGGAGAAGTCGGAGGTGGCGGGGTCCGCCCCGATCCGGCCCTCGGAACCCTTGTCGAGGTTGTTGATGGCCTCGATGTCCTCGTTCTCGAGCTTCACGTCGAGGGAGTTCCAGTTCTCGATGATCCGCGACTCCGTGACGGACTTGGGGATCACCACGTTGCCCACTGCGAGGTGCCAGGCGATGACGACCTGTGCGGGGGTGACGCCGCGCTTCTGTGCGATGTCCTGCAGCGCGGGATCGTCCAGCAGGCCCTTGCCCGAACCGATCGGCGACCACGACTCGTGCAGGATGCCCTTGTCCGCCTCGAAGGCGCGGAGCTCGGCCTGGTTGAGGTACGGGTGGGTCTCCACCTGGTTGATCACGGGGGTCACGCCGGTGGCGTCGATGATCTCCTGCAGTGCCTCGACCGTGAAGTTGGAGACACCGATGCTCTTCACGCGGCCCTGCTTCTGCAGTTCCACGAAGGCCTTCCAGGTGTCCACGTACTTGCCCTGCTTGGGCTGCAGCCAGTGGATCAGGTAGAGGTCGAGGTACTCGAGGCCGAGGCGCTCCATGGACTCGTCGAACGCCTTGAGGGTGCTCTCGTAACCCTGGTCCGCGTTCCACAGCTTGGTGGTGATGAACATGTCCTCGCGGGCGATGCCGGACTTGGCGATGGCGCGACCCACGCCGGCCTCGTTGCCGTAGATCATGGCGGTGTCGATGTGGCGGTAGCCGGCGTCGAAGGCCTTGCCGACGACGTCCTCGGCCACGTTGTCCTCGACCTGCCACACGCCGTACCCGAGTTGAGGGATGGTGTGGCCGTCGTTGAACGTGAGATGTGGTGATGTAGTCATATGGGCGGCAACCGGCGCCGCCCCGGTTTTATTTCGGTTTCACCGAACAACTATCAGCCAGCGTAGTATTTCTCGGCGCCCGAGGTCCCGCTACCGGTCGGACGGCATGCAGCGTTCGGCCTCCGCGACGTCCTCCTCCACCAGTTCGGCCCGACGCCGTACGTTGTCGAGACCCGCTGATGCCACGCCCCACCGCTCGCCGTCGAGCCGCGTCATCGCGGCGGCCTCCGCCGTGGTGGCGAGGGTATTACCGGCCCGGGACAGCGCCCGATGCACCTGCAGGAGGGCACCCGGGATATCGAGTCCTGCGCTCGGCGAGGATCGCTGGGCCCTCACGCAGACGGAGCGCACGCGCGGCAGCATGGCACCGAGCTCGTTGGCGACGAGCACGAGTTCGTTGTAGACGGCGTCGTCCTCGATACCCTCGAGGATCTGGTGATAGCGGTCCAGGCCGCGCCGGAAACGGTCGTGGGCACGCCGCCACACACCACTGCCCAGTTCGGCGTCGTCCTTGCGCCCCTGGCGCGCCGCTGCGAAGAAAGCCACTCGTGCTTACAGGTACTGGCCGGGACCGTGGCTGTCGGTCCCGGGTTCCTGGGCCGGGCGCTCGGGCAGGGTGCGCCTGGGCTCGCCGTCCTCCCCCACCACCACGCCGGGGGCGAGGACCGTGCCGGGCGGGAGCTGGCGCAGCTGAAGGCGAGCTGCCAGCTGCTGGGTGGCCATCTGCTGCGCTGCGAGCGCGGCCTGAATGCCGTGGAAGAGACCTTCGAGCCACCCCACCAGCTGGGCCTGCGCCACGCGCAACTCGGCGTCGGTGGGCGCGGAGTCCCGGTCGAACGGCAGATTGATCCGGTGCAGCTCCTCGACGAGCTCGGGCGCGAGTCCGTCCTCGAGTTCCTTGACCGAGCGCTCGTGGATCGCAGCGAGACGGGTGCGGCCGGCGTCATCGAGCGGGGCCGAGCGAACCTCCTCCAGCAACTGCTTGAGCATGGTGCCGATCCGCATGACCTTGGCGGGCTCATCCACCAGTTCCGAGAGCGCCGCCGCACGCTTCCCACCCTGATCGGTCCCACCGGCCTGACCCGCGGCGCCTCCCAGCGTCGCTTCGCCACCGAGGACGCCGGCAGCAGCGGCCGTGTCAGCGGATCCGGGGGCCGGATCGAAGGGACTCGCGGGCTGCTGTTCGGTCATGACGCTATGCTCCCACAGTCCCTCCGGGCCGGGCACGTCAGATCCACCCTTGCTCCCAGGCGATGGCAGCGGCGTCATGGCGCGACGTCGCGCCGAGTTTCGTCATGGCGGCGGAGACGTAGTTGCGCACGGTTCCCGGGGCCAGGTGAAGTTCCCGGGCGATGATCTGCAGGCTGGCCCCCTGCCTCCCGTGCCGGAGGACGTCGAGTTCGCGCGCCGTCAGCGGGCAGGACTCACCCGTCAGGGCGCTGGCGGCGATGTCCGGGTCCACGTATCGACGGCCACCCGCCACGTCCCGGATCACATTGGCCAGCTGGTCGGCGGGCGTGGACTTCGGGACGAACCCGGCCACCTTGCTCGCGAGCGCCCTCCGCAGCACACCCGGACGCGCATGGCGCGTGACGATCACCACCCGTGTCGCCACGGAACGGAGAATCTCCTCCGCGGCGTAGATACCGTCCGTGGGTGGCATCTCGAGATCGAGCACGCACACGTCCGGCACGTGCTCCTTCGCGAGCCGTACGGCGTCCGTACCGTTGTCGGCGCTGGCCACCACCTCGAGATCGGGCTCCAGGCCCAGCAGGGCCACGAGGGCACCCCGGATGAGGTGCTCGTCATCCGCGAGCACCACGCGGATCACAGTCCGGCCCCCTGCGCGGCAGCCGGAGCCGGCAACCGGTCTCCCGCGTCGAGCCCCGGAGCAGTGGCGCTCAGCACGAACTCGTCCCCCTCGGTCTCCGCGCGGACTCCGCCGCCCACGGCCTCGAAGCGTCGACGCAAGCCGTCGATACCGGAACCACCCGTGCGGGCGGCAGCACCGATGCCGTCGTTCCTGACCGTGAGGACGAACTCCCCGGAGGAACGGGCGAGCCGGAGCGAGACGTTCCGGGCCTCGCTGTGGCGCAGGATGTTGGTGGTGGCCTCACGGATGACCAGCCCGAAGAGGGTCCGCTCCGCGGGCGGGAGTCCGGCGGCCACCACCTCCACCGAGCACTCGATGCCCGCCGCACCCAACACCTCCGCGGCGTTGGCCGCCTCCGCCGCAAGGGAGACCTCGCGGTAGCCGTGGACCAGCGCCCGTGTCTCCTCGAGGGCTGTGCGCGCCAACTGCTGCGCCTCGTCGATCTGCGCCCGGGCACCATCCGGATCGGTGGCCAGCAGGCGGCCCGCCAGTTCGGTCTTGAGCGCTATCACCTGGAGGTGGTGGCCCTGGATGTCGTGGAGGTCGGCGGCGAACCGCAGGCGCTCCTTCACGACGGCGAGCTCACCCGAGGTACGCCGGCTCTCGTCGAGGCGCACCACGATCTCCCACCACCAGATGCTGGCCACGAACATCAGCGGGGTGATCAGGGCCCAGATGCCCAGCGGCACAAGGGCAGCACCCTCCCGCAGTTGGCCTCCCGAGTCCTGGCCCAGGAGGAACCCCAGCGGACCGTGGAGGAACAGTACGGCCGCACCGGCTGACAGGATGAACCAGCGGACGCGGCGCTCCACCACCACGGCGAGCGCGTTGCACGCGAACCAGAAGGGCAGTGCCCCGACCCACAGGTTGTGTGGCTGGCCGAGTGCGAGCACCCACAGCGCCGCGCTCGGCAGCAGCAGCCAGAGGGTGTGCCGGGTCGGGGGCAGGCCTGCCCCGAGGCCGGGCTTGAAGAACCAGCAGTACCGGACGAGACCGGCGGTCGAGGCGGCCGTGAGCGCGATGATGGCGACGGCGGTCAGCGACGAGGCGTCCCCACCCGCCCTGAGCATCAGGAGCATGCAGACCGAGTTGATGAAGACGGAGTACAGGACGATGGAACCGACGGTATAGCGCCACATGGCGCGCACGCCCCGGCCCGCTTCGGGAGCGGCGTCCGCCGTCGTTCCGTCGTGGTCCGGCCTGCGGGACCGGGTCTTCAAAAGCGCCATGGCGTCCATCGTAGGGCCATGACATTTGTCAGCGTGCCGACCTGCAGGGTGGCGGGCGAGGACGTGACGCGCCGGGACTGCCGCTGTGCTCACGGTCTCGGCAGGATGATTCCATGACCACACCGTCCGTTCCGCCGGAGCCCGATGACACCGTCGCCGTCTCCGCACGGGGACTCCGGTGCTCCTACGGCGACTACGAGGCGGTCCGTGGGATAGACCTCCGCATCCGGAATGGGGAGGTCTTCGCCCTCCTCGGCACCAACGGTGCGGGCAAGACCACCACCATGGAGGCCCTGGAAGGACATCGGCCCCCCAGTTCGGGATCGGTGTGCGTTCTCGGCAGCGACCCCTACACCGGCCGGGCCGTGGTGCGCCCGCGACTCGGCATCCTGCTGCAGGAAGCCGGTTTCGCCGACGATCTGACGGTGGAGGAGACCTGCAGACTCTGGCTCCGACTGTCCTCCCCGCACCCCCGAGGCAGGACTCCCGAGGAGGTCATCCGGTCCGGGCTCACCGCCCTGGACCTGGCCGACAGGGCGGACACCCGGGTCAAGCTGCTCTCGGGCGGGCAGCGCCGCCGCCTGGACCTGATCCTCGCCACGGCCAACGAGCCGGACGTCCTGTTCCTCGACGAGCCGACCACGGGATTGGACCCGGAATCCCGCGAACGGACTTGGGAACTCATCCGGGGCCTGAACGACGCCGGGACCACCGTGGTCCTCACCACCCACTACCTCGAGGAGGCGGAGGCACACGCGGACCGCCTCGCGATCCTGCACGACGGCGAGATCGCCGTCGAAGGCTCCCTCGCGGAGGTCCTGCGGCGCGAACCGGCCACGGTCTCCTTCGAGGTGGACGCCGCCGCCGACGTCCTGTCCCTCACGGCCCTCGGCCTCGCACCGGACTTCGTGCCCACTCCCGCCCGCACCCGGGTGATCGTCTCCACGCAGGACCTGCAGGAGGACCTCGGGACCGTCCTGTCCTGGGCGGAGCGGCGAAGTATCCATCTCGACCGGCTGGTGGCCGCGGAAGCATCCCTCGCCGCCGTCGTCCGCCGGGTGAATACCCGCGTCCCCGCGGAATCACACATCCCCAGGAGAACCGCGTGACACCTTCGACACCCGCGATGAGCACGCTGAGCCGGCCCTCTGCTCAGAGCCGGATCACGGCGATCGCGCTGATGGAACTGCGGATCATCCTCCGCACCAGGACCGTCCTGACCGGGACGGTTCTCGCACCACTCGCCATGGCGGTGTTCGCCTCCTACTTCGGGGCGAACGAGTTCGGCGGACCGTCCGGCGCGGCGATCACCGCGGGCCTGACCCTGGTGCTCGTGGCACTGCCCGGCGTATACCTGACCGCGGTCACCACCCTCACCACGCGCAGGGAGGAGCTGTTCCTCGAACGCCTCCGCAGTGGTGAGTCCTCGGACGCGGTGATCCTGCTCGGGATGCTCGCGCCCATCATCGGGCTGGTGGCGGCCCAGGTCCTGGTCATCGCCGCCGCTGCCGGGCTCGTGGGATTCGCGGCCCCCGCCCACCCCGCCCTGGTGCTCGGCACGGCGGGAGGGTTCCTCGCACTCTGCGCCACGGCCGGGCTGCTCACCAGCAATCACACGCCCTCGGCGGCCGCAGCCCGGATCACCACCCTGCCGTTCGTCGCCCTCGTGATGGGCACGTTCCTCTGGGCCACGTTCGAGGACACCTACCAGAACGTCCAGCGGCTCACGCCGGGGGGCGCCGTCCAGGAGCTCCTGACGGCGGCATGGAGCACAGAACCCCTGGGTGCCCCTGTGCTGGTGTCCGGGGTCGCGCTCCTCGCCTGGACGATGCTGCCCTGCTGGTGGGCGGGAAAGCACTTCCGCTGGGACAGGCGCTGATGCCCGCTCCCGGGAGGAGCGGACGTCAGCCGGTCGGAGAGCCACCTAGCAGCAGCGACCCTCCGGGTTCGCATCCTGGCGGTCGGTCTTGTCCCGCCAGAACTGCCGTTCCGTCAGGGGATCTCCGCCCGCATGAGTGCGCCGGTGATGATCGAGGTACGTCTGGTAGGCGTTCTCCCCCAGCACTCCCTTGAACACCCACACCAGCTCGCGCGCCGCGTCCCGGGCACGGTGCAGCACCTGCGACACGGACATCAGTGCCCCGTCCTGGCCGGGCGGTTCCCCGGCTCCAGTGCGGCCCACTCCCGCTCCAGCTCCTTCTCCGCAGGCGTCGCGGTCAACCCAGCGGGAGCGAAGATGCGCGACGCCACGGGGGCGTCCTCGGTATGGCCGCCGCCACCGTTCCGGTAGGCCTTGATGGTGGCGAGGATCGCCGTCGTGATCACGATGATGGAGAGCACCACGAAGACGATGGACAGGGTGCCCTGGATGAAGGTGTTGCGCACCACCGCCTCCATCGCGGCCACCGTCTGCGCGGTTCCGAAGCTCTCCTCGCCCGCAGCCAGCGCATCGCGGAACGCCGTGTGCTGCGCCCAGTAGCCGATCGCCGGCACCGGGGAGAAGATCTTCTGGAACGACGCCGTGATGGTGACCACCGAGGCGAAGGCCAGTGGCAGCGCCGGGATCCACAGCACCTTGAAGAGGCCCCGCTTGGCGCAGATGGCCATGCACACCGCGAGCGCGATCGCGGCGAGCAACTGGTTGGCGATGCCGAAGAGCGGGAAGAGCGTATTGATGCCGCCCAGCGGATCGGTGACCCCCATGATGAGGATCGCACCCCAGCCCGCCACCATGATCGCGGTACAGATCCATGCGCCCGTCCGCCACGAGGTGTCGCGGAAGCGGGGGATGATGTTGCCGATGCTGTCCTGCAGCATGAAGCGCGCCACCCGGGTTCCGGCGTCCACCGCCGTGAGGATGAACAGTGCCTCGAACATGATGGCGAAGTGGTACCAGAACGACATCATGTTGGCCCCGCCGAAGACGCCCTGCATGATCTGGGCGATGCCGACGGCGAGCGTGGGTGCGCCACCCGTGCGGGAGACGATCGACTCCTCGCCGACGTTGGAAGCCATGGTGCTGAGCGCCTCCTGCGTGAGGTTGACGCCGGTGAGGCCGAGGCCGTTGACGAAGGCCACGGCACCCTCGATGGTGCCGCCGGTGGCTGCGGCGGAAGAGTTCATGGCGAAGTAGATGCCGCGGTCGATCGAGAGGGCGGCGACGAGCGCCATGATGGCCACGAAGGATTCCATCAGCATGCCGCCGTAGCCGATGAAGCGCGTCTGGCGTTCCTTCTCGATCATCTTCGGGGTGGTGCCGGAGGCGATGAGGGCGTGGAAACCGGAGAGCGCTCCGCAGGCGATGGTGACGAAGAGGAACGGGAACAGCGTGCCCGCGACCACGGGGCCCGCGCCGGAGGTGGCATAGGGGGTGATGGCCGGGACACTGATCTCGGGGCGGGTGATGACGATCGCGACCGCGAGCATGATGATCGTGCCGATCTTCATGAAGGTGGAGAGGTAGTCACGCGGTGCGAGCAGCAGCCAGACCGGCAGCACGGCCGCGATGAATCCGTAGATGATGATGCCCCAGGCGATCGTGACGCGATCCAGGGTGAACAGCTCCACGCCCCACGAGGTCTCCGCGATCCAGCCGCCACCGATGATGGCGAGCATCAGCAGCACGAACCCGATGAGGGACACCTCGGTGACCTTGCCGGGACGCAGGTAGCGCAGGTACACGCCCATGAAGAGGGCGATGGGGATGGTCATCGAGACGGAGAAGATGCCCCACGGGCTCTCCCCGAGGGCGTTCACCACCACGAGGGCGAGGATCGCGACGATGATGATCATGATGGTCAGGGTGGCGATCAGGGCTGCCGTGCCGCCGATCACGCCGAGTTCCTCACGGGCCATCTGACCGAGTGAACGTCCCCCGCGGCGCATCGAGAAGAACATGACGAGGTAGTCCTGCACGGCGCCGGCGAAGATGACGCCGACGATGATCCAGACCGTTCCGGGGAGGTACCCCATCTGGGCGGCGAGGACCGGGCCCACGAGCGGCCCCGCTCCGGCGATGGCCGCGAAGTGGTGGCCGAAGAGCACCCGGCGATCCGTGGCCGCGTAGTCCTTGCCGTCCGCCCGGTACTCGGCGGGCGTGGCGCGGCGGTCGTCCGGTTTCAGGAGGTGACGCTCGATGAACTTCGAGTAGAACCGGTAGGCGATCAGGTAGGTGCACACGGCGGCGAAGACGAACCAGATGGCGTTGACCGTCTCACCGCGGACGATCGCCAGCATGGTCCAGGCGAAACCGCCGAGGAGGGCGATACCCACCCACAGGGCGATCTTTCCCGGCGTCCACCGGTTGTC
>JASLBS010000288.1 GCA_030146405.1 Arthrobacter sp. | reverse complement strand
GGCCGGCGGATATCTGCTGCAGGTGTTCGCCGAGACATTCAACTGGCCCGACGCGGTCGGGAACCTCTCGCCCTTCGCTCACCTGGCAGCGGTGCCGGCCGAGCCGGTCGACGTCGGCGGGGCGCTCGGCATGCTCGCCGTCGCCGTCCTGCTCGCCGGTCTCGGGCTGGTCGGCTACGCCCGTCGCGACCTGCGGGGCTGACCGCCGGGGCTCGGGAAGAGGCGCGCGTGCCACGCTGTTATGTGCACGAACGTCGACCCCGAGCGGGTCGCTGTCGCCAGAACTAGAGGAGCAACCGTGTCACTGCCACCCCTGGTGGAGCCCGCGGCCGAGCTGTCGATCGACGAGGTCCGCCGGTACAGCCGCCACCTGATCATCCCCGACGTCGGGATGGACGGGCAGAAGCGACTGAAGAACGCCAAGGTGCTCGCCGTGGGCGCCGGTGGTCTCGGGTCGCCGGTGCTGATGTACCTGGCCGCGGCCGGTGTCGGCACCCTGGGCATCGTCGAGTTCGACACCGTCGACGAGTCGAACCTGCAGCGCCAGATCATCCACGGGCAGTCCGACGTGGGCCGGTCCAAGGCGGAGAGCGCGCGGGACTCCATCAAGGAGATCAACCCGAACGTCGACGTCCGGCTGCACGAGACCCGGCTCGACAGCGAGAACGTGCTGGACATCTTCCGCGAGTACGACCTGATCGTGGACGGCACGGACAACTTCGCCACCCGGTACCTGGTCAACGACGCCGCCGCGATCCTCGGCAAGCCCTACGTGTGGGGATCCATCCTGCGTTTCGACGGACAGGTGAGCGTGTTCTGGCAGGACCACGGTCCCACCTACCGCGATCTCTACCCCGAAGCGCCGCCGCCCGGATCGGTGCCGTCCTGCGCGGAGGGAGGGGTCCTCGGGGTCCTGTGCGCGCAGATCGGTTCGGTGATGGTCAACGAGGCGATCAAGCTCATCACGGGAACGGGTACCACCCTCCTCGGCCGGCTCCTCGTGTTCGACGCCCTCGAGATGAGCTGGCGGGAACTGCGCGTGCAGCCGGATCCGACCGCGGAGCGCATCACCGAGCTCGTGGACTACGAGGCGTTCTGCGGCGTGGCAGGGCCGGACCGGGAGGCGCCGGACACCGCCCTGCCGACGGTGTCGGTGGAGGAGCTCGCGGCCCTGCTCACGGCGCGAACCTCGGGAGAGGCGGACTTCGACCTGATCGACGTACGGAATCCCGAGGAACATGCGATCGTGCACATCGACGGAGCGCGGCTGATACCGAAGGAACTCATCCTCGACGGCGACGTCGAGGTGGACCGGGAGCGGACGGTGTACGTCCACTGCAAGTCCGGGGTCCGCTCCGCCGACGTGGTCCGCTTCCTGATCTCCGAGGGCCATGCGGACGTCCGCTCCGTGGAGGGCGGCATCATCGACTGGGTCCGGCGGGTGGAGCCGGACAAGCCGGTCTACTAGGAGCCGGGACCAGGGGAATCGGACGGGCCAGTCGGACGGCGCCGGGTGAGCGGTGCGGGTCAGGCGCTCTGTGCGGGCAGTTCGTGGTCCACGGGGCACGAGGCCGCGGTGGTGGAATCCGACGCCGACCCGGTGGAATCCTGGGCGGTGGAGGACTGCTCGTGGCCCGTGGTCCTCGATCCGGCGGGCGCGACGTCGATCCCGTAGAGCGCTTCCAGGGCCGCCGTGTAGTCCTCCTGACGACCCTCGGCAGCCAGTTCGCGGGCGCGAACGGTGGGGACGTGCAGGAGTTGCCGGACCATGCGGCGCAGTGCGAACTCCACCTCCTCGGCAGCAGCCGTGCAACCGTGCTGAGCCCGTACCCGCTCCATCTCGGCGTCGAGGACGGTCTGGGTGTGCTGGCGCAGTGCCACGATCGCGGCGTTCATGGCCCGGGTGGTCTGCTGCTGCTCGAAGGTCCGGGCGGCCTCGCGGACCAGGTCCGCGGCCTGCGTCAGGGCGTCCGCCTGCTCCTCGGGAGCGGCCACCCGTACGGACTCGAGGGTGATCAGTTCGACGCCCTCGAGCGAACCCACCGCGGGATCGAAATCATGGCTCAGGGCGAGGTCGATGATCACCAGTGGTCGGCCACTGCCTTGGCGGATGCGCTCGACGTCGGCGGCGTCGATCCGCGCGTCGCTGCCGCTGCAGCCGATCACCACGTCGGCCCGGTGCATGGCGGCGGGGAGATCGGCGGCGGTCAACGCGGTTCCGCCACGCGGGGCGACGAAGGCCTCGGCGCGTCCCGAGGACGAGAAGACGGACACATCCGTGCAGCCCTTGTCCTTCAGCGCTGCCATGGTGGCCCCCGCATAGGCACCGGTACCGAACAGCACCACGGCCTTGCTCGACCAGTCGGCGTCCTCCGACACGTCACCCGCCAGTTCCAGGGCGACGGAGACGATCGAACGGCCACGGGTACCGAGCGCGGTCTGCGCTCCGACGTCCTTCGCGGTCCTGGACGCCGCCTGGAACAGGCGGACCAGACCGCCGCTGGCGGAACCCGCACCCTGGGCATCGATGAGGGCGCGCCGCACCTGCCCGGCGATCTCGCGCTCGCCGATGACGGCGGAATCGAGCCCCGCGCCGACGGCGAAGAGGTGCTCGGCGACATCCTGGCCAGTGTGGGTCTCGAAGGAGGAGGAGACGGACTGCTCCGAGATGCCCGAGTACTCGCTGATGGTGGCCACGATGGCCGATCGCGCGGCCTCGACATCGTCCTCGGACGATGCCTCGGCGTAGATCTCGAAGCGGTTGCAGGTGGCCAGGACCACGGCACCGGAGACGGTCCTGTCATCGGCGAGCACCACCGAGGGGACCTGGGGCGCCCCGACGCTGAGTCGGGCGACCGTTTCCAGATCCGCGTTCGAATGTGTCGCAACAAGTGAAAGAAGTACCACAGTTCCACTATTGTATCGAGAACCTGCGCCCTCCAGTGAATAGGTCCGCCTTACCGGAGCTTGCCATCCGCGTCATTCTGCGGATCGGCGCCGGTCCGGGGCCGGGTGATCTTGCCCACCCCGGCCCGGCGTGATCCTTGCCCGGTTAACCATCCGCGCCCATCTTCGGCAGAATCGGACCATGGACCTCGCAGCATCGCACCCACTGGTGGACGGACGCACCTCCGGATCGGCCCTCATCTCCGCCTACCGGGGAGCAAAGCCGCACCGGCGCCCCGTGTGGTTCATGCGCCAGGCCGGGCGGTCATTGCCCGAGTACCGTGCCCTCCGCGAAGGCACCAACATGCTGGAATCCTGCCTCGACCCGGGGATGGCCTCCGAGATCACCCTGCAGCCGGTCCGCCGGCACGACGTCGATGCGGGCATCTTCTTCTCCGACATCGTCATACCCCTGAAGCTCGCGGGGGTGGACGTGGACATCGTCCCCGGCGTCGGGCCCGTCCTCGGTTCGCCCGTCCGCACGGCGGCGGACGTCGCTGCCCTGCCCACCCTGACCGACGAGGCGCTGGAACCGATCCGGCAGGCCGTGGGGCTGACCGTCGCGGAACTCGGCTCCACGCCGCTGATCGGGTTCGCCGGGGCTCCGTTCACCCTGGCCGCCTACATGGTGGAGGGCAAGCCCTCCCGCGACCACCTCGGCCCGCGCACCATGATGCACGCGGACCCCGAGACCTGGCATGCACTCACGCAGTGGGCGGCAGATGCCTCGGGGAAGTTCCTGCGGGCACAGCTGGAGGCCGGCGCGAGTGCCGCGCAGCTGTTCGACTCCTGGGCCGGTTCGCTCGGCCTCGACGACTACCGGCGTCACGTGGCCCCCGCGTCGCGTCGCGCACTCGATCACGTGCGCGGCCTGGGAGCGCCCCTGATCCAC
>JASLBS010000272.1 GCA_030146405.1 Arthrobacter sp. | reverse complement strand
CTGGCGCCGGCATGGATCGCGGAGAGCGCGTACTCGTCGAGGTCGAAGGTGGTGAGCACCACGATCCGCGGGGCGGCGTCCCCTGAGGCCGGGTCATGCTTCGCCAGGATGCGGCGGGTGGCCTCGATACCGTCCATGCCCGGCATGCGCACGTCCATCATCACGACGTCGGCGTGTGTTCCAGCGAGCGCCCTGACCGCTTCCTCTCCGTTGGCTGCCTCGCCGACAACTTCGAGGTCCGGTTGGGAGTTGACGAGCATGGCGAAGCCGCTGCGCACGAGGTGCTGGTCGTCGACGATGACGATGCGGACGCGCGAGGCGCGGTCGGTTCCTGGCGGGTGGGTCTGACTGGTGTCCACGGTGCTCCTGTTTCCACTGGTGCTGGCGTCGATCGTGTTCGGGGCGGGTGCTGTCACGCCTGCGTATAGGGGATGAACGCCTCCACCCGGTACCCGCCCCCGGTGCGTGGTGCCGCCCGGACGGTGCCGTCGTACAACCGGACGCGCTCGGACATCCCGGTGATGCCCTGCCCGGCTCCCTTGGTGCTCGGATCGGGGGCGGCTCCCCGGCCGTCGTCGTCCACCGTGATGGCCAACCCGCGCGAGTTGTAGTCGAGGGTGACCTCCGTGGTCGTATCCAGTCCGGCGTGCTTGATCACGTTGGTCAGCGCCTCCTGGATCACACGGTACGCGGTCAGCTCCGCCCCGAGCGGCAGCTCGCGGCGGGGTGCTCCGATACGGCGGCAGGCGATCCGGATACCGGACCGCCGCGCCGACTGGATGAGCGAATCGATGTCGTCGAGCGAGGGGAGCGGTCTCGTGGAGGTGCTCTCGTCACCGCGCAGCACACCGAGCAGCCGTCTCATCTCCCGGAGCGAACCGCGGCCGGTGTCGGCGATCGTACCCAGCGTCCGGACCGCGAGCTCGGGTGACTGGGTGCTCGCGTACCGCGCACCATCCGCCTGGGTGATGATCACCGAGAGGGAGTGTGCCACGATGTCGTGCATCTCCCGCGCGATATGGCTGCGCTCGTCCGCCGCCGCGAGGTCCCGCTCCTGCTGCCGCTCGATCTCCAGCCGACGGGTGCGGTCCTCGAGTGCCTGGAGGGTCCTGCGACGCGATCGGGCGAGGTCCCCGACGGTCCAGGCCAGGAGCACGACCGATTCGGCGAAGAACATCAGGATCAGGAAGAGGGGAACCCGCTCCAGGACCGGGCCGCCGGTCGTCACACCCACCTGGTCACCGAAGAGCACCAGTCCCGTGGCTATGCCCAGCACGGCCAGGACCAGGCCGGAGAGGCTCGCCCAACGGGGCCCGTAGGCAGCCAGGGTGTAGACGGTGATGAGGACGACGAACTGCGGGGGGACGGGACCGAGACCCACGACGAGCTGCAGCACCGAGATGCCCGCGATGATGCCACCCGAGAGCAGCACACGCGACCGCCGCCAGGCCAGCGGTACGACGAGGGCCGCGGACAGGGCGGCCAGGGGGAGGGAATCCCCCTCACCGCTCAGGGCCACCGGTGCCACCAGCACGATGAGGATCGCCAGCATCAAGCAGGTGTCGATCGTTCCCGGGTGCGTGCGCACCCAGCGCGCGAGCCGGAGGTGGAGGTCCATGACCACCAACTCTAGGCTCCACCCCGCGCCGCGGCATCCGACCAGGGGCGGAGCTGTCTCACCCTGCGGACCGATTGTTACCCGGAGAGGCCGTTTCCTACGCTGGGAGCATGACTGCTGCCGCACATCGCCTCGACCTCGCCGTCATCCCCGGAGACGGGATCGGCCCCGAAGTCATCACCGAAGCGGTGAAGGTCCTGCGAGCCGCGGTGGGGAACGACGTCGAACTCGCGCTCACCGAGTACGAACTCGGGGCGGAGCACTGGCTCGCCACCGGGGAGACGCTGCCGGACGCCACACTCGAGGAACTGCGACGCCACGACGCGATCCTCTTCGGGGCGGTGGGTGCGGCTCCGGGGGACACGCGCATCCCCTCCGGCCTGATCGAACGCGAGTTCCTGCTCAAGCTGCGGTTCTCCCTGGACCACTTCGTGAACCTACGGCCGTCGAAGCTCTACAGCGGCGTCCCCAGTCCACTCCGCGCCCCCGGTGACATCGACTTCGTCGTGGTGCGCGAGGGGACGGAAGGCCCCTACACGGGCAACGGCGGTACCCTGCGGGGCGGAACGCCGCACGAGGTCGCCACGGAGGTCTCCCTCAACACGGCGTACGGCGTGGAGCGTGTGGTCCGCGACGCGTTCGCCCGCGCCTCCGTGCGGCGCCGGAAGCTGACGCTGGTCCACAAGCACAACGTCCTCGTCCATGCCGGGCACCTGTGGAAGCGCACGGTCGAGGCCGTGGCCACCGAGTTCCCCGAGGTCAGCCACGACTACCTCCACGTCGACGCCGCCATGATCTTCCTCGTCACGGACCCGTCCCGCTTCGACGTGATCGTGACCGACAACCTCTTCGGAGACATCGTCACGGACCTCGCCGCTGCCGTGTCGGGAGGGATCGGCCTCGCCGCCTCCGCGAACCTGAACATGGACCGGAGCGCACCCTCGATGTTCGAACCCGTCCACGGGTCCGCTCCGGACATCGCCGGTGCGCAGATCGCCGATCCCACGGCGGCCATCCTGTCCGTCGCGCTCCTCCTGCGTCACCTCGGCCTCGACTCCCACGCACAGCGCATCGAGCAGGCGGCGGAAGCGGATATCGCCGCGCGGTCCGGTGCCCGCAGCACCTCCGCCGTCGGCGATGCCATTGCCTCTGCCGTGTCCTAAGGTGGTTACACATCGCTCACCCAGTGCCGGAGCACTGATCATCGACGGGCACCGGCGGCCAGGCCGTCCGTGGAGTCCGTTCCAGCACGGAGGAACCATGACAGCCACCGATACCCACTTCACCCAGCACCTGTCGACCCAGCCGACACCGGTCGAGGAGCGGGAGGCGGTGCTCGCGAATCCCGGCTTCGGCAACTTCTTCACGGACCATACGGCCATCGTCGACTTCCGTGAGGACGAATCCGGAGTGGGGGGCTGGCACAGCGCCCGTCT
>JASLBS010000249.1 GCA_030146405.1 Arthrobacter sp. | reverse complement strand
GTTCGCCACTAATCCACCCAGCAAGCTGGGCATCATCGTTCGACTTGCATGTGTTAAGCACGCCGCCAGCGTTCATCCTGAGCCAGGATCAAACTCTCCGTAAAAAACTACAGACACAACAACGAAACCCGGGAAAACGGGCAACACTGCTGCACAAAATTCGAAACCAGCCAAAAAAACCAGCCACCACACAAAAAGTATGGCAACCAGCCAATTCAACCAATCAAAAAACAATCGGTATCAACAAACTTGGCACACTATTGAGTTCTCAAACAACAGGAGCTACCGGCGCCAAACACAACCAAAACGCTGTATCATCGCTCCGAAGCAACTTTTCAAGCTTACCCGCACTTCTCCAGTTTGTCCAAACCGTCCGATTCCCTCTTCGCGGGTCCAATTCCCGTCCAAGCGGAAGGGATGAGGACTGCGATGTGTGGTTGTCGGCCGGTGAAGTAACTGCATCAGCGCGGAAATAAACGATAGCACTGCTGGTGCCCGGATGTAAAACAGGCGCGGACCCCCTCCTTCGAGGGGGTCCGCAGTACCAGCAGGGGTGGATCAGGAAGTGGCCGGCTTGAGGTACAGCACCCCCAACGGGGGAACCCGTACGTCGCCGTAGGCAGGCTGCCCGTTGTGCGCGCCCTCGTGCGCGGTGACGTGCTCGGCGTTCGCCACACCGGATCCGCCGAACTCCTCGGAGTCCGTGTTGAGGACCTCGGTCCACTCACCGGCCCAGGGGAGCCCCACCCGGAATCCTTCGTGGGGGCCGCCCGCGAAGTTGGCGACGCAGACCAGGGGGTTGCCCTGGTGATCCCATCGGATGAAGGACAGCGTGTTGTGCTCGCCGTCGTTCTCGTCGATCCACTGGAACCCGGCCGGCTCGTTGTCCCTCGCATACAGGGCCGGGGTCTCCCGGTAGATCGAGTTCAGTGAACGGACCAGTTCCTGGACCCCCTTGTGCGACGGGGTGTCGCAGAGCCACCAGTCGAGGCTGCGCTGCTCCGCCCACTCCGCTTCCTGGGCGAATTCCGAACCCATGAAGATGAGCTGTTTGCCCGGGTGCGCCCACTGGAACGCAAGGTAGGCGCGGACGTTGGCCAGCTGCTGCCAGCGGTCGCCCGGCATCTTCCGCAGAAGCGATCCCTTGCCGTGCACCACTTCGTCATGACTGATCGGCAGCATGAAGTTCTCGGTGTAGGCGTACACCATCGAGAACGTCGCCTTACCGTGGTGGTGGACCCGGTTGATCGGCTCCTCGGCGATGTACTGCAGGGTGTCGTGCATCCAGCCCATGTTCCATTTGATCCCGAACCCGAGACCCCCGGAGCTGGTGGGCCGCGTGACTCCGTCGAACGCCGTGGACTCCTCGGCGATCATCACGATCCCGGGCGCCCGCTTGTAGGCCGTCGCGTTGACCTCCTGCAGGAAGGCGATCGCCTCCAGGTTCTCACGACCCCCGAACTTGTTCGGGCGCCACTGCCCCTCCTCCCGCGAGTAGTCCAGGTACAGCATGGACGCGACCGCGTCCACGCGCAGCCCGTCGATGTGGAACTCCTCGAGCCAGTACAGCGCGTTGGCCACCAGGAAGTTGCGCACCTCGCTGCGCCCGAAGTCGAAGATCAGCGTTCCCCAGTCCTGGTGCTCACCGAGGAAGGGATCGCCGTGCTCGTACAGGGTGCCGCCGTCGAACTTGGCCAGAGCCCAGGCGTCCTTGGGGAAGTGGGCGGGCACCCAGTCCATGAGGACGCCGATACCCGCCTGGTGCAGCTTGTCGATCAGGTACTTGAAGTCGTCCGGATCGCCGAAGCGCGAGGTGGGCGCGAAGTACGAGGTGACCTGGTAGCCCCATGATCCGCCGAACGGGTACTCCGCGACCGGCATGAGTTCCACGTGCGTGAACCCCTGCCAGGCGACGTACTCCACCAGCTGCTCCGCGAGTTCGCGGTAGCTGAGGCCCTGACGCCAGGAACCGAGGTGCACCTCGTAGACGCTCATGGGTCCGTTGTGCGGATCCTTGGCGGCCCGCGCCTCCATCCAGTCGTCGTCGTCGAAGGTGTAGCTCGACTCGACCACGCGGGAACCGGTCAACGGAGGGATCTCCGTGCCCCTCGCCATCGGGTCCGCCTTCTCACGCCACTGCCCGTCCGCACCGAGGATGCCGAACTTGTAGCAACTGCCGACGCTGGCGCCCGGGATGAAGATCTCCCAGATGCCGGAGCTTCCGAGGACGCGCATCGCGTTCACGCTTCCGTCCCAGCCGTTGAAGTCACCCAGCACGCGCACCGCGCGCGCCTTCGGAGCCCATACGGCGAAGGACACTCCCTCGATGTCGCCGAGCACCGACGAGTAGTGCCTGACGTGCGAGCCGAGTGCCGTCCACAGGGTCTCGTGGCGTCCCTCGCCGATCAGGTGCATATCGATCTCACCGAGCGTCGGGAGGAACCGGTAGGGGTCGTCGACCGTGATCGGATCGCCCTCGTAGGTCACCTCGAGCCGGTAGTCCGGTACGTGTCCGGCGTTCTCCGCAGCCAGCGCGCCGACCCAGATGCCATTGTGCTCGTGGTCCAGTTCCGTGCGTCCGGAGGCCGTCACGACGACGACGGAACGCGCGAGGGGGCGCAGCGTGCGGACGGTGACGACGTCGCCGTCGTCGAGGTGGGCGCCCAGCACGGCGTGCGGCTGGTGGTAGGCACCCTCCGAGACCTGTTGCAGCACTGATGACTCCACGGTCCGGGGAGTGAGTGGCGCCTGCGGGGCCGCCGCCGGTTCCTCCGGCTTGTCGGCGCGGACGTCGGCCACCGCGTCCTTCGCCTTCTCGGTCAGGGAAGCCGAAGCATTCCTGGTTTTCTCGGCCACGGTCTTCACGCTGTCCGTGACGGCCTTGGCCGCCTTCCCGGCGAGGGTCTCCTCGCCGTCGGCGTCCGGGTTCTTCGAAGAATTCATGTCAACTGCTTTCGTAGCATCCGCTCCGGGTTGTGCACCCAGTGCGCGTCGGACGTCCCGGACGGGCATCTCCACCCAGTCCGGCCTGTTGCGGATCTCGTAGACCACCTCGTAGAGCGCTTTGTCGAGCCAGAGGGCACGGAAGAGGGCACCCTCGGTGTCCACCGGCGTGTCCGCCTCCTCCGCGTACCCCTCGAGGAACGCTGCGCGCGCGGCATCGGACCACTGCTGGGTCTCGGCCGCTCCCGGTGACCCGACCGGGGCGGCGCCACGGGAAGCTGCGGCGTACTCGAGGGAACGGACCATGCCCACCACGTCGCGCACGGGGACGTCGGGGACGCTCCGCTCGGCCGTGGGCCGGAGGGGTTCACCCTCGAAGTCGATGACGAGCCATGTCCCGTCCGGAGCCTGGAGTATCTGACCGAGGTGGAGGTCTGCGTGGATCCGCTGGAGCGCGGGGATGCCCTCGAGGGTCTCGATGTCCCGGACGATGCGGTCCACCTCGTTCCCGAGCGGCCCGACAGCGCCGCCGGCTTCCTCCCAGGCCCAGCGGATGCGCTTCGCGAGAGCCTCCTTGAAGTCCTGCTCCTCCGCTCGCGAGGCTTCGCGGCTACCGAAGGCACTCTCGAGCTGGCGGTGGATGCGGGCGACGGCGCCACCGAGGCCACGCGCCTCGGCCGTGAAGTCCGCGGTGGTCGACGCCGCGGACGACGCCGTACGCCAGGCGTCGGTGCTCCCCTCGACGAAGTCGCGCAGGACACTCACGTGACCGGTCACGTGGTGTCCCGGCCCCCCGTGTGCTTCCTGCCAGGTGCCCGTGACCCAGCCGAAGGTGTCGGGGGTGTCGGTGGATCCGCCGGCGGTGAGCCCCGCGCTGATCTGGACGTCGGGGCTCTCCCCGGCGGCCAGCACCCGGAAGAACTTCACGATCATGGAGCCCGGGCCCGAGCCGTAGACCACCGACGTGTTCGACTGCTCGCCGAGCAGTACCTTCACGGGCTGCAGCGTGTCGGCTTCCGACTGCTCGGGAGCCTTGACGAGCACACCGGTCAGCCGGCCGTCGGACGTACTGTTCGCAGCAAGGATGAAGTCCACCCAGAGCCGCACGAAGTCGGCATCGTGGGTGGCGTCATAGGCCCAGCGCAACCCGAGGTCGGGGTGCTCCACCTGCCCGATCAATCCGTTCTCGGCATCAGCGAGGGGCTCGGTCCGGTAACTGATCGGCACGCTGACGACGTCGGTGCGGTCACCCGAGTCGACGGCGAGGAAATGGACCTCGAAGCCGGCAGCACCGGCGGGATCCTCGAGGACGGTCCCACCGACCACCGTGAACTCCACCGACCCTCCCTTCGCCGGGAACCACCGCTGGGACGGGAGCCATTCGGTGAGGATTTCCGGGATGAACGGTATGTGGGTGGTCATGATCGGCTGGCCTCCGGGAGGGGGATGACGGGCATCGACTGGGTGTGCGGCGATGCCGTGTTGGAGTATGCCGAGCGGACGCGGAGCCAGAAGAAGTCGTGGCTGCCGAGTGTCAGGGTGATCTCGCCGTCCTCCGCGAAGGCCGGGAAGATGGCTCCACCGAAGAGGTCGCGTAGGCCGCGGCCGGCGAACTCCGGGAGACGCATGCGCGCCGCGACGGGGTGCTGCGACAGGTTGAAGATGCAGAGCACCGCCTCGGCGGGCTCGCCCTCGGCGTTCGGCTCGTCGATCTCGCGGATGAAGGCCAGTACGTTCTCCGATTCCACCGGGACGTTCCGGTAGCTCCCGAGGCCGAAGGCGGGATGCGCCTTGCGAACGGCGAGCATCTGGCGGACCCAGTGCAGCAGCGAACTCGACGTGGCCATCTGCGCTTCCACGTTCACGTGGTTGTAGTGGTAGACGAGGGACTGCACGACGGGGAGGTACAGCTTGCCGGGGTCCACCGGGGAGAAGCCCGCGTTGCGGTCGGGGTTCCACTGCATCGGGGTGCGCGACGCATCGCGGTCCTCGAGCCAGATGTTGTCGCCCATCCCGATCTCGTCGCCGTAGTAGAGGAACGGGCTGCCCGGGAGGGACAGCAGCAGGGAGTGGATCAGTTCGACCTCGGCACGCGAGTTGTCGAGCAGCGGGGACAGTCGACGGCGGATACCGACGTTGGCGCGCATGCGCGGATCGGGCGCGTACCAGCCGAGCATCGCCTCGCGCTCCTCGTTGGTCACCATCTCGAGGGTGAGCTCGTCATGGTTCCGGAGGAACGTACCCCACTGGGCGCCGGCGGGGATCTCCGGCGTCTCCTTCATGGTCTCGATGATGGGAGCGGCCTTCTGGTCGCGCAGCGCGTAGAAGAGCCTCGGCATGATCGGGAAGTGGAAGGACATGTGGCACTCGGGGCCGTCCTCGTCACCGAAGTACTCCACCACCTCGTCGGGCATCTGGTTCGCCTCGGCGATGATGACGCGGCCCGGGTAGTTCTCGTCCACCATGGCGCGCAGGCGCTTGAGGAACTCGTGGGTCTTGGGCAGGTTCTCGCAGTTGGTGCCCTCCTCCTCGAAGAGGTAGGGGATGGCATCCGCGCGGAATCCGTCGATGCCCTGGTCCAGCCAGAACTTCACGACGTCGAAGATGGCTTCCTGCACCTTCGGGTTCTCGAAGTTCAGGTCGGGCTGGTGGCTGAAGAACCTGTGCCAGAAGAACTGCCGGCGCACGGGGTCGAAGGTCCAGTTCGATTCCTCGGTGTCCACGAAGATGATCCGCGCGTCCTCGTACTTCTCGTCCGTGTCGCTCCAGACGTAGTAGTCGCCGTACGGGCCCTCGGGGTCGCTGCGTGACTCCTGGAACCAGTGGTGCTGGTCCGAGGTGTGGTTCATGGGCAGGTCGATGATGACCCGGACGCCGCGGGCGTGGGCCTCCGCGACGAGGCGCTTGAAGTCGCTGAGGGAGCCGAATTCGTCCAGGACATCGTAGTAGTCCGAGATGTCGTAGCCGCCGTCGCGCAGCGGGGACTTGAAGAACGGCGGCAGCCACAGGCAGTCGACGCCGAGCCACTGGAGGTAGTCCAGCTTCTCGATCAGACCGGAGAGGTCGCCGGAGCCGTCCCCGTTCGCGTCGGCGAATCCGCGCACCAGGGCCTCGTAGAAGACCGCCTTACGGTACCAGTGGGGGTCGTGGGCCAGTCCTGGCGCGTTGAGCTGATAGGGGTTGAGCACTAGAGCGGTCTCCTGATCGAAAGAATGTGGGCGGGTTCCACGTAGGGGTCGAGCCGCACGTACGTGTGCTCCCCCCAGGGGAAGGTCTGCCCGGAAATGAGGTCGTCCACGACGAACATGCCGTCGTCGTCGAAGTCCGCGGGGTCGAGCCCGAGCTGCCCGAGGTCCAGTGACACGGTGCACTCGCGCGTGGCATGCGGATCCACGTTGACGATGATGATCAGCGTGTCCTTGCCCTCGGCGGTCTCCTTGTGCTTCGAGAAGACCACCGTGGCGGAATCGGTACTGCTGTGCACATTCAGGTTCTCGAGGTCACCGAGGGCCGGGTGGGCGCGGCGGATCGCGTTGAGCCTGGTGATGAAGGGGGCCAACGAGCGACCCTCCGCCTCGGCGGCCGCGTAGTCCCGGGGACGGTACTGGAACTTCTCGTTGTCGATGTACTCCTCGGCTCCGGGCCTGGCCACGTGCTCGAAAAGCTCGTAGCCCGAGTAGACCCCCCACAGGGGGCTGGCCATCGAGGCGAGCACTGCCCGGATCTTGAAGGCCATCGGCCCGCCGTACTGGAGGTACTCCGTGAGGATGTCCGGGGTGTTCACGAAGAAGTTGGGCCGGAAGTAGGAGGACGAGACCTTGCTGATCTCGGTGAAGTACTCCTCGAGCTCGGTCTTCGTGTTCCGCCACGTGAAGTACGAGTACGACTGCTGGAAGCCCGCGCGCCCCAGGGCGTGCATCATGGGCGGCCTGGTGAAGGCCTCGGCGAGGAAGATGACGTCGGGGTGCTTCTTGTTGACCTTGGCGATGAGCCATTCCCAGAACTGCACCGGCTTGGTGTGCGGGTTGTCCACGCGGAAGATCTTCACACCGTGCTGGACCCACATCAGGACGATCCGCAGGACCTCCTTCGACAGGCCCTTCGGGTCGTTGTCGAAGTTGATCGGATAGATGTCCTGGTACTTCTTCGGGGGGTTCTCCGCGTAGGCGATGGAACCGTCCACGCGCGTGGTGAACCATTCCGGGTGGGACGTGACCCAGGGGTGATCAGGCGCTGCCTGCAGTGCGAGGTCGAGCGCCACTTCGAGGTCGAGCTCCCCGGCACGGGCCACGAACGCGTCGAAGTCCTCGAAAGTGCCGAGATCGGGGTGGATCGCGTCGTGGCCGCCGTCCTCGGACCCGATGGCCCACGGCGATCCCGGATCGGCCGGACCGGCCGTGAGGGTGTTGTTCGGGCCCTTCCGGTGCGTGCGGCCGATGGGATGGATCGGCGGAAGGTACACGACGTCGAAGTTCATCGCGGCGATCGCGTCCAGGCGCTTGGTGGCTTCCCGGAACGTACCGGAGGTCCATTCTGCCGTCTCGGGGTTGTACGTGGCGCCCTCGGACCGCGGGAAGAACTCGTACCAGGCGGCCCGGCCGGCGAGCTCCCGCTCCACGTTGATGGGGTAGGCCTGCGACGCGGTGACGAGCGAGCGGATGGGCTGACGGGCGATCGCCTCGTGGATCTGCGGTGACAGTCCCGCGGCGAGCCGTGCCTCCACGCTCTGGGACGTGTCCGACAGAGCTTCGGCGGCGCGGCGGAACAGCGTAGCGTCACGCGCGTTGCGCTCGGCGGCGGCGCGGGTGAAGAGCGCCGCGCCCTCCTCGAGCATCAGCTCGACGTCGACGCCGGCACCGATCTTGATGGTCGCATCATGCTCCCAGGTACCGAAGACATCCGACCATCCCTCGATGGTGAAGGTGTGCAGGCCCTTGGCCCGGGGCGTGAGCGTTCCCGCCCATCGATCCAGACCCGAGCCCACGGGGCTCATCCGGACGCGCTGCACCTCTTTACCGCGGGGGTCCCGGAGAACGGCCGAGACGCCGAGCTGGTCATGGCCCTCCCGGAACACGGTTGCTCCGATGGTGAGGTCGGAGCCCGGGATCGCCTTGGCGGGGAAGCGTCCATCCTCGATAACAGGAGAGACAGCCGTGATGGGAATGCGGCCGAACCGCAGTCCGTCGGGATACTGGGCATTTCGATTCTGCTCCGTAGTGGTCGTCACCCGTACGACGTTAGCGAGTAATGGGCCGAATTGCTAAGGAGGCTTGGCGTGACGTCGCACCGTTCGACGACCTGCCCGTAATCATCCTCGGATCCTCCCCACCACTGGGCAAGTGCGCTAGCGTAACCGGGGTGAAGGCAATCCGCAGATTTACCGTCCGAACCGTCCTCCCCGAGAACATCGCGCCGCTCGGCAAACTCGCCGGTAATCTGCGGTGGTCGTGGCATCTACCGACCAAACGGCTCTTCGAGGAGATCGACCCCGCGGCCTGGGCGAAGAGCCGCCGCGACCCCGTCTCGTTCCTCGGGTCGGTGACCCGTGAGCAGCTGCAGCAGCTCGCAGCCGATGAGAAGCTGGTGCAGCGCATCCAGGAGCTGGGCGCAGACCTCGACAGTTACCTGACGGAGCCCCGCTGGTACCAGGGCCTCGGCGAGGATGCTCCCCGCAGCATCGCCTACTTCTCCCCCGAGTACGGCATCAGCGCCGTCCTCCCCCAGTATTCGGGCGGCCTGGGCATCCTTGCCGGTGACCACCTCAAGTCGGCCTCGGACCTCGGCGTCCCGCTGATCGGCGTCGGCCTCCTCTACCAGTCGGGCTACTTCAAGCAGTCGCTCTCGCGGGACGCCTGGCAGCAGGAGACGTACCCCGTCCTCGACCCCGACGGCCTGCCGCTCACCCTCTTGCGTGAGCAGGACGGTACGGCGGCGAAGGTGGTCCTGCCGCTCCCGAACGGGCGCCAGCTCTCCGCGCACATCTGGCGCGCCGACGTCGGCCGGGTCCCCCTGCTCCTCCTCGACTCGAACGTCGCGGAGAACGACGACACCGCACGCAACGTCACCGATCGCCTCTACGGCGGCGGCGGCGACCAGCGCCTGCAGCAGGAACTGCTCCTCGGCATGGGCGGGGTGAAGGCGCTGCGCATCTTCGAACGGCTCACCGGGACCCCCGCTCCGGAAGTGTTCCACACCAACGAGGGCCACGCCGGTTTCCTCGGGATCGAGCGCATCCGTGAGCTCATGGACCCGTCCAACGACGTGCCCATGAGCTGGGAGGAGGCGCTGACCGTGGGCCGTGCTTCGACGGTGTTCACGACCCACACCCCGGTGCCCGCCGGGATCGACCGCTTCGACCGTTCCCAGATCGAGCACTTCTTCCACGCGGGCCTCGCGCCGGCCGTGCCGACGGACCGTGTCCTGGCGCTGGGCGCGGAGAACTACGAGGACGGCGACCCCGCCAAGTTCAACATGGCCGTCATGGGCCTGCGCCTCGCACAGCGCGCCAACGGCGTGGCCAAGCTGCACGGCGAGGTGTCCCGCGGGATGTTCTCCGGTCTTTGGCCGGGCTTCGACTCCCGCGAGGTACCCATCACCTCTGTCACCAACGGTGTCCACGTGCCGAGCTGGGTCGATCCCGAGATCGCCGACTTCGCCCGCACCAATTTCGGCGCCGAGTCGATCCTCGATCCCCAGTGGAACAAGGTGTACGACGTACCCGACACGGACATCTGGGCGCTGCGTCGCCGGCTCCGCTCGAACCTCGTCGACGACGTCCGCGAGCGGCTGCGCTCCTCCTGGAAGAAGCGCGGCGCCGCTGATGCCGAGTTGACGTGGACCGACTCCGTGCTGGACCCGGACGTCCTCACGATCGGCTTCGCCCGTCGTGTACCGACCTACAAGCGGCTCACCCTCATGCTGCGCAACCCCGAGCGGTTGAAGGCGCTGCTCCTGCACCCGGAGCACCCGATCCAGCTCGTGATCGCCGGCAAGTCCCACCCGGCCGACGAGCAGGGCAAGCGGATGATCCAGGACCTGGTCCGCTTCACGGACGACCCGGAGGTACGTCACCGCATCGTGTTCCTGCCCAACTACGACATCGCGATGGCCCTCACGCTCTTCCCGGGATGCGACGTGTGGCTGAACAATCCGCTGCGTCCGCTCGAGGCCTGCGGTACGTCCGGCATGAAGGCCGCCATCAACGGTGGCCTCAACCTGTCCGTCCTCGACGGCTGGTGGGACGAGATGTACGACGGTGACAACGGCTGGGCGATCCCCACCGCCAACAACGGGGCCTCGGCCGACGAGCGTGACGACATCGAGGCGGCGGCCCTGTACGACCTCCTCGAGACGCAGGTCGGTCCGCGCTTCTACTCCCTGGTCCCCGCGGAGGGAGCCGGCGCCGCAGGCCCTTCCGAGCCCTCGCGCGACGGCGTGCCACACCAGTGGATCTCGATGATCAAGCACACGATGGCCACGCTGGGCCCCGCCGTGTCCGCCGAGCGCATGCTCCAGGACTACGTGGAGAAGCTGTACCGCCCCGCCTGGCGCGCCGGCCAGGAGGCTGCAGCGGACTCCTTCTCGCTCGCGAAGCGGACCGCGGCGTGGCGCTCGCGTGTGCAGGGCAATTGGCCGGCGGTGCAGGTCGAGCACGTCGATTCGACCGGTGTGTCGGAGAACCCGCAGATCGGCGACTCCCTGGCCGTGAACACCTACATCTCGCTCGGTGGCCTGGACCCTGACGATGTCGCCGTCGAGGTCGCCTTCGGCCGCGCGCTCGACAGCGACGAGCTGACCGACGTGACCGTCGAGGAACTGGCGGTCACGGAGAACCTCGGCAGCGGCAGGTACCTGTTCACGGGGAGCATCCGGATCGACCACTCGGGATCGTTCGGCTACACCGTGCGCGTGCTCCCGAAGCACTCCACCCTCGTGACGAAGGCCGAGCTCGGACTCGTGGCCAACGCCTGACGATCAGCTGACCACAGGCCGGCAGCAGAAAGCCCGGAACCGACTGGTTCCGGGCTTTCTGCTGCCGCGGTTCGGAGCAGGCCGGGAACGACCGGCCCGCCGTCAGCAGCGGTAGATGCGCACCGAGTTGGCGGCCACCGAGGCGGCGTCGCCGGAGCGTAGCCGCTCGGCGTCGCGCAGGGGACTCCCCGTCGACGAATCGAAGATCTGGCTGAACCAGCGCGGCTGTTCGTTCTGAATGCCCTGCCCCTGCAGGATCCACGCGGCAGGGAGGTGGATGCGCTGATCCTCCGGTGAACCGTTGATCACCACGAGCCCGTTGATGGTCCCACCCCGGGACCCGAGGAGCAGCTGGATCGTGCGGTGCTGCGGCTCGTGCCATTCGGCGGCGGTCATCGGCAGTCCGGCGGCGTTGAACCACAGCAGCGTCGACTGGTCGCGCCGCGAGGGGAACGTGGCGGGTTGCGCGGCCAGGAAATCGCGCCGGATGGACAGCAGTGTACGGGTGGCCTCGAGCATGCGCCCGGACGCCGCGTCCTGCGGCCAGTGCACCCAGGCGAGCTCGTCGTCCTGGCAGTAGGCGTTGTTGTTCCCCTGCTGGCTGCGGCCGAACTCGTCCCCCGCGGTGATCATGGGGACACCCAGCGAGATCAGCAGGGATGCCATGACGTTGCGGGCGCTCTGCTCACGCGCTGCAAGGACGGCCTCGTTCTCCGTGCGGCCCTCCGCGCCGTGGTTGTAGCTGCGGTTGTCATTGGAACCGTCGCGGTTCTCCTCGCCGTTGGCCTCGTTGTGCTTGCGCTCGTAGGCCGTCAGGTCCGCGAGGGTGAAACCGTCGTGCGCCGTGACGAAGTTGATCGAGGCCAGCGGGCTGCGTCCGGAAGCGGCGAAGGTCTCCGCGGACCCGGCCAGGCGACCGGCAAGGCGTGCCGGTGAGGACCCGGAGCCGCCCGCCGCGATCGCCGCGGTGTCGCCGAGCCAGAAGTCCCGGACGGTATCGCGGAAACCGTCGTTCCAGTCTGCCCACCCCACGGGGAAGCTGCCCGTCTGCCAGCCGTCCGGCCCGAGGTCCCAGGGCTCCGAGATGAGCTTGGTGCCGCGGAGCGCCTTCGACGCTCCGGCCGCGACCAGGAAGGGGTGCCTCGGCGTGAAGGCGTTGCGCTCGTCGCGTGCCAGGGTCACCGCGAGGTCGAAGCGGAAGCCGTCGATCCGGCACTCCTCCACCCAGTAGCGGAGGGAGTCCAGGGCGAACTCCACGACCTTCGGCTGCGAGAAGTCGAGGCTGTTGCCGCAGCCGGTCGTGTCCACGTATCGTCCGGCGTCGTCGTGCCGGTAGTACTCCCTGTCCCCGAGACCGCGCCAGCACAGGGCCGGCCGGTGCTGGTCGCCCTCCGCGGTGTGGTTGTAGACCACGTCGAGGAGGACCTCCAGGCCCGCCTCGTGGAGCGCTCTGACCATGCCCTTGAACTCGGTGAGTACCGCCTCCGGTCCGGCTGCCCGTGCCGCGGCGGTGGCGTACCCGGTGTGCGCGGAGAAGTACCCGAGGGTGTTGTACCCCCAGTAGTTGGTCAGTCCGAGTTCCTCGAGGTGTGGCTCGTCGATGAAGAAGTGGATGGGAAGGAGTTCGACGGCGGTGACGCCGAGATCCTTGAGGTAGCCGACCATGGCCGGGTGTCCCAGCCCGGCATACGTGCCACGGAGATCCTCCGGCACGTCCGGGTGGAGCCGCGTGAGTCCCTTGACGTGGGCCTCGTAGATGACGGTGTCTCGCCAGGGCGTGCGCGGCTGCTCACTGGCACCCCAGTCGAACTCGTGCTCGAGCAGTACCGAGTAGTAGGCCGGGGACGACGATCCGTCGGCGCCTTCCGACCGGACCGTCTCCACCGCACGCGCGTAGGGGTCGAGGAGCAACTGGGCGGAACCCACCTCACCCGGCAGGTCCTCACCCGTGGGCCAGAAGGCGTACAGCGCACCGGGGCTCACCGGCCCCACCACCCCGTGGTGGACGCCGCCGTCCAGTCCCACGAGGGTCTCGGACGTCCAGGTGCCGTCCTGCCGCTGCCAGTGCACGTCCATGGAAGGGATGGCGGGCGCCCAGACGGCGGCGTTGGCCTGCTCGTCCTGGGCCCAGGTGCCCCGGATGGAGTGGAGTCCGAGCGGGAACTCCCGTGAGGAGCGCGACAGCGGCTGCGTCGGGTGCGTCATGACGCGGGGTCAGGCCGAACGCTGGCGGGACACCTCGTACAGCGTGATACCCACCGCCATCGACGCATTGAGCGACTCCATCGCGGAGTCGATCGGGATGGAGACGATCTGGTCGCAGTTCTCCCGGACCAGGCGCGAGAGCCCCTTGCCCTCGGAGCCCACGACGATGCAGATGGGGTCACGACCGAGGGAGAGTTCCGGCAGTGATACGTCGCCGTCGCCGTCCAGCCCGAGCACGAAGATACCCTTCTGCTTGAAGGACTTCAGCGCCGAGTTGAGATTGCCCACGCGGGCCACGGGCACGCGGACGGCAGCACCCGCGCTGGTCTTCCACGCCGATGCCGTCACACCGACGGCGCGGCGCTCGGGCACGATCACACCGTGGCTGCTGAACGCGGAGGCGGAGCGGATGATCGCACCGAGGTTGCGGGGATCGGTGATGCCGTCCAGCGCCACGAACAGCGGGGCGTTGCCGACATGGCCGCGCTTGTAGCGATCGATCGTCTCGTCCACGAGGTCGAGTGCGTCGGCGTACTCGTACGGCGGGATCTGCAGCATGAGGCCCTGGTGCACCGCGCCGTCGGTCATGCGGTCGAGCTCGGGCTTGCCGGTCTCCATGACGGGGATGCCGCGCTCGGTCGCCATCTTCAGGGACTCCCGGACGCGATCGTCCATCTCGACCCGGATCGCGACGTGCAGGGCCTTCGCCGGGATACCTGCACGCAGTGCCTCGACCACCGAGTTACGGCCGGTGACGACCTCCTCCGCGGCCTTGCCCTTGGTGCGGCCCGTGCCGGCGTTCTTCCCACCGGCACGCTTGGCGGCGGACCGCTCCGCCAGCTCCTTGTTCTTGAACGACTTGTGGTACGGGCGGTCCTCCGCCTTGGGAGTGGGGCCTTTACCCTCGAGAGACTTGCGCCCGTGGCCGCCGGTGCCGATGGTGGGGCCCTTTTTCGTTTTGCGCACCGCGCCGGGACGTCCGTGACTGACCATGGGAGAACACCTTTTAGCTAGAAGAAGAATCTGCTCCAGTTTACGCGGAGCGTTCCTCTCCTCCGGCATGGGCCACGGCGCCTGTTCTCGGCTCCGCTCTCCGCCCCCTGGACCTCACCCCGAGAGCCGCCCCGAGACCTACTCCACAGCTCACTTCAGGACTCGTTCTCGGCGAGTGTCCAGCGCGCCCCGTCCGCGGAGTCCTCGATGATGATCCCCGCCGTCGCGAGGGCATCCCGGATGGCGTCGGCCCGAGCCCAGTCCCGAGCGCCCCGTGCCTCCGCGCGTTCGGCCAGGCGGTCCCCGACGAGCGCGTCGAGCGCCCGCTCGGCGGCGGCATTCCCGCCCGTTGCAGCCGGCCCCGCGGCGTCGTCGAGCCCGAGGACGGCCGTCATGGCGATCACCGCTGCCAGGCTGCTCCTCACCGTCGCGTCGTCACCCGCAGCGAGTGCCGTGTTGCCGGCGCGCACGGTGGTGTGGAGCACCGCGAGCGCCTGCGGCACGTTGAGGTCGTCGTCCATGGCCGCGGCGAAGCTGTCAGGGAGGTCCTCGACCCCACCGCGCCCCGGGGTGGGGGCGCCGAGCCGGGCAGAGGCCTTGGTGATGAACCCGTCCACGCGGGCGACCGCGGAACCGGCCTCCTGCAGCGACGTCTCGCGGTAATCGAGCACGGACCGGTAGTGGGCCTGGCCGAGGTAGTAGCGCACCACGCGCGGACCAGCGGCGTCGATCATCTCCTGCGGACTCACCGTGTTGCCCAGCGACTTGGACATCTTCTCGCCCTCGTACGTGACCATGCCGTTGTGCATCCAGAACCGCGCGAATGCGTGCCCGGCGGCCTGCGACTGCGCCATCTCGTTCTCGTGGTGCGGGAACCGGAGGTCCAGTCCGCCGCCGTGGATGTCGAACTCGGTGCCGAGGTACTTGGTGACCATGCTGGAGCATTCCAGGTGCCACCCGGGCCGCCCGGTTCCCCAGGGGCTCGACCACGACGCCGTCACGGGATCGGTGTCCTTGGCACCCTTCCAGAGTGCGAAGTCCCGTGAGTCCTTCTTGCCCCGTGGGTCGGCGTCGGGCGCTGCCTGCATGTCATCGATGTCCTGGCGGGTCAGGGTCCCGTAGGCGGACCAGGAGCGCACGTCGAAGTAGACGTCGCCGGAGCCGTCCGGTGCGGGGTAGGCGTGCCCGCGGTCGATCAGGAGCTGGATGAGTGCGTGCATCTCCGGGATGTGCCCGGTGGCACGCGGCTCGTAGGTGGGCGGGCGGACCCCGAGGGTCGCGTAGGCGTGCTGGAACGCCTGCTCGAACCGGTATGCGAGGGCCCACCACTCCTCATCGGGCACGACCGCCGGATCCGCGGCGGCACCCTCCCGGAAGGACTCCTGCGACTTCGCGAGGATCTTGTCATCGATGTCCGTCACGTTGCGGACCACGGTGACCCGCAGGCCGCGCGCTTCCAGCCACCGCGTCAGCTGGTCGAAGGCGATGGCGGAGCGCACGTGGCCCACATGGGGCATGCCCTGCACCGTGGCACCGCAGTAGTACAGGCTGGCCCTGCCCGGTTCGAGCGGCTCGAAGGGACGCACCTCGGCGCGGGCGGTGTCGTAGAATCGCAGGCTCACCGGTCCAGATTACCCGGCGTCGATCCGTCCGCTTCGCCCTCACCCAGCGCTGGGCCGGGTCGGGAGCGCACGACGACGGCGGTGGCGATGGCTGCGATCCCCTCCCCCCGGCCGGTGAGCCCGAGGGCATCGGTGGTGGTCGCGGAGACACTGACCGGCGCGGAGGCGGCCCCGGAGAGTGCGGCTTCCGCCTCGGCCCGCCGGGGGGCGAACTTGGGCCGGTTACCGATGAGCTGCACCGCGATGTTGCCGATCTCGAAACCCGCGTCCCGCACGATCGCCGCGGCCGCGGTGAGCAGGGTGCATCCGGATGCGCCGGCGTACTCCGGGCGGTCGGTGCCGAAGTGTGTCCCGAGGTCACCCACCCCGGCCGCCGAGAAGAGTGCGTCGGCTGCCGCGTGGGCCACGGCGTCGCCGTCGGAGTGTCCGGACAGGCCCCGTTCCCCCTCCCACAGGAGCCCTGCGAGCCACAGGGGCGAGGGGGCGTCGTCGGGCGCATAGGCGTGGACGTCCACACCGATGCCTGTGCGGGGAAGGTGGTGGTGCTCCAGAGGTTGCACGCCTGCTCCTGTCAGTGGGTGGGATTCGAGGGGGCCGAGGTCCCTGAGCCGGCGGTTCGCTGCGCTACGACAGTCTCGGCGATCACGAGGTCCAGGGGCGTGGTGACCTTGAACGCGAGGGCATCTCCCTCGACCACGCGGACGGGCACGCCCTGGGCCTCCATCAGCATGGCGTCGTCCGTGACTGTTGCAGAGGTTGCGTGCGGACTGAGATGCGCTGCGCGCAGTCCTGCTGCGCTGAAGCCCTGCGGGGTCTGGACGGCACGGAGACTGGCGCGCTCCGGGGTGGCGGTGACCACGTTCCCGGTCACGATCTTCACGGTGTCCACGACCGGCACCACCGGAATCACGGCGTCCGCACCGGCCGTGACGGCCGCTGCGACACGCTGGAAGACGCCGGTGGGGGTCAGGGCGCGGGCGGCGTCGTGCACCAGGATCACCGACGCGGAGGACGGCACAGCGGCAAGGCCCGCCTGCACCGATGCGGTGCGCGTCCCCCCGCCGACCACGCTTCCCACGCGCGTGCCCCCGGGTGCGCCGCGCGCACCGAGGCGGTCGACGACGGCCAGGAGCACGTCGTCGTCCGCGGGCAGGACGACGACGACGGACGCGGCGACTCCCGACGCGAGGACGGCCTCGAGCGCGTGCTCGAGCAGGGTGCGCCCGGCGCACAGCACGCGGGCCTTGGGTATCCCCCGGCCGAGCCGCTGCCCGGAACCTGCTGCCACGAGGACCACGGCCACACCGGTGCGGGCAGAATGGGGACTACTCTTCTCTGGCACTCCGTCACCCTACGGCAGGCAACAAAAAAGAGGGACCCACGGGCCCCTCTTCCCTGTCTGCTGCTGGGATCTCCTAGGAGGCCAGGACCTCGTCGAGGACACTGGCTGCTTTCTCCTCGTCGGTCTTCTCCGCGAGGGCGAGCTCCGAGATGAGGATCTGGCGCGCTTTCGCGAGCATTCTCTTCTCACCGGCCGAGAGCCCCCGATCGTGATCGCGACGCCAGAGGTCACGAACGACCTCTGCCACCTTGATCACGTCGCCGGATGCCAACTTCTCGAGGTTCGCCTTATAACGACGCGACCAGTTGGTGGGCTCCTCCGTGAATTCGGCGCGGAGGACCTCGAACACGTGCTCGAGGCCTTCCTTGCCTACCACGTCGCGAACCCCCACGAGGTCGACGTTCTCCGCTGGTACTTCTATTGTCAGATCACCCTGTGCCACCTTGAGCTTGAGATACATCTTCTCTTCGCCCTTGATGACGCGCATCTTGATCTCCTCGATCTTCGCTGCGCCGTGGTGAGGGTAAACAACTGTTTCGCCGACCTCA
>JASLBS010000227.1 GCA_030146405.1 Arthrobacter sp. | reverse complement strand
CTGCAGCGGACCGCTGATGACGTGGATGCTCAGAATCTGGGGAACGGCCAGGTTCATGGTGTGGCGCATCAGCAATCCCTTGGCCACGTACACCTCCTGCTCGGTCACCGTGTAGCTGTAGTGACGGTGGCGCAGCAGGTTGCCGAACACCAGATCCACCACGCCGGCAAGGACCACCAGGCCCACCACCGGCCAGAACAGCACCCCGATCACCGGGTGATCCCACCAGCGGGCGATGCCGACGATCACCCCCACCAAAACCAGGCAGGTCAGGACGGTGTTGATGTGCCACAGGCGCAGAACCTTTCTCGGCAGCCGGTGGGTTCCGGGTGCAACCAGGGATCGATCCGTGGTGCCCTGCGCTTCGGGCGCCGGTAGCAGGGGATCAGTGGTGCCGTGAATGGTCATGGTCGGTCTCCTGACGAGCTAAGTAGTGAACGGGTCGCAGGTGGATTATCGCGCTCATCTTCAAGTCTGTCCCAGCCGACGGCAATTACCCACCACCGCCGGTCTGAACCTGCCTCCCCCTTAAGTCGAAGGTCGGCCGTATTTCAGGTGCGGGGCTGGTTGTCACCGCCGACGCCGGCAGCCTCGGTGCCCGCACTGGAGTGTGGAGTTCCAGTGCCGGCACCGAGGCTAGGTGCCGGGGTTCGATGGATCGGTACGATGTGGACCCTCAAATCTCGAGGATGTGCAGGACCGACTCGATGATCTGCAGGACGGTGTGTCCCTCGTTAAGGTATCCGCAGACCCGGGACCAGTTGTTCCGAACTCAGTTGAGGACGAAGTCGATGCGGCGGGTGCCGTAACGACACGAGTAGCGGATGATCTGGCTGATCAGCGCACTCATGGTTCAGCTGCCTGAGGGGTGTCAGAGCAGCCCGACAGCGCGCAGCACCATCTCTACGGCGTAGGCGTAGCCGCCGCGGGCAGCCCAGCGGTCGACGGTGGCCCGATTGTTGCGTGCCCAGGTGATGGCCCGGTTGACTCCGGCGACGCCGTACCTCCAGGCAAGGGCGCCGAGTCGAGCAATGACAGTGAACATGGTGATCTCCTTATAGGTGAAGTGATTGATACTGTTCGGCAATCGGCTAAATGCTTTCTTTTGTTTTTCCTTGCCGATAATTCAATCCTCGAGCATGAAGGGAAATAACTACTACCAACAAAGGTTGGAATTTGACGGGTCTATTTGTATACGCGTGAATCGTCCTTAGGCGGGCACTAATCCGGTACCTCCGTGGGGGCCAGCCTCACACGGAGGTAGCCCCCTCGCTCCTCCGCGAGTCCGAGGCGAAAGCGGTCGAGGGCGGCGAGGTTCCTCTTCGCGCAAGGGAGCGTCGGTAAGCGAGGTGGCGGGGAGGGTTCGGTCGGCGGGTAGGACGCGGCGGAAGAGGACGTCCGTGGCGGTGTCGGTGCTTTTCTTCGTGGTGTCGATTGCGTGGGTCTGGTGGCGCAGCGACGAGTAGGCGGTGCTGTCCGCAGATGATGATGCCTCGGCGGTGTTTCAACGGTCATCTTGCACCGCGCCGTCGCCTTGCTCGACAGTGTGCAGGCGAGTTCTGAGGCTGACAGCCAGTCAGGACTCACCCGGTATGAACCGGACCCACCTGGCAACTCGCGGAGCTTCTTGTGACGGTTTGAAGTGTCTCCACCTCAGCGTTGGAATCATCGATTCATTTCCAGTGGTGGAGGTCAGGGATGAGCACGCGTGGAGGTTCTCGCAGGGAGCCGGAGGACCACGTTGCGCATGGTCACGGTGAAGCGAATGTTCCGCGGTCATGCGGCATCGCGACCGGGGACGTCAGCGACGGCCACGACTTACAGTGCTGTCACTTCGTCGAGTCCGTACACCTCGGCGCTCACCTCAGTGGCCACGTCGGTAGTGAGGATCGTGGAGTAGACCCTTCCGGGAAATCAGTGGGTCGGCAGTTCTCGACGTCGAGCTCGGCCGCTGTGAGCATCATCAGTTCCTCACGCATGACGAACTCCTCGATCCGCTCGTCCATCCGCTTCCCGTAGAACTGCTGGTAGCGCTTGTTCTGACCCACCCCCCGGGACAGTACGAGGCAGCGCCGACAATCAGACCCTGATCGTTTCTCCTGCTCTAGTCCCAGCCCGCACTCGTGGAGGCTGTACACGGCCACCGCTTGCTCGAGGTGAGTTACCCAGTGTTGGTGACGCAGGTGGGTGTGTGCAGGCGTGCCCTTGGTTCCTGCTGTGCAGCATGTGTTCGGGAAAAGCAGCGGAGCGTGGGGGAGCTTTTGCCATGCCCATGTGCGCAGGAGGCTCATCCGGGCTCTGACAACCCGTACAACTGCTCCTGTGATCGCCTGATGGAGGTGGGCTTTTTGACGACTGGATGGCGGCGTTAGCCGTTCCAGCACCGTCCCGTAGGGGATGGGCTCTTGGCGGCACCCGTGCGAACTTTGTGCGGCGAATGCGCGTTTCCCTCGAAGATGTGAGGACCAGGGGCGCTGATAGCGTGAGACGTCACGAGTAGATCAGAACGATCGACCATTGGAGACATCGTGACCGAGTTCATCAACCGAAATCGAACCGGTTGGGTCCTGCTCGCTATCACTGTCGTAGGGTTCGCTGTCGCGGTCCTCTGCTACAGCTACCTCATCGCCAGCAACTGTGGGGCATTTGAGTTCCTCTCCTCCGGGCGCTCTTTCCACACTGAGGCCGGCTGTTAGCTAACGCGCTTGGTGGGGACCTTGCTCATCTGGTCAGAGTCAGCTGGCAGCTGTACCGCTTGCGGATGGTCATCCGGGCAGAGTCAAATGCCCCGGAATTGTGAGGGCGGTGCGGTAGCGGCCTGGGCTTGTGCCGACGATGTCGGCGAACCGCGCTCGGAGGTTTGAGGGGGACCCGAGGCCGG
>JASLBS010000118.1 GCA_030146405.1 Arthrobacter sp. | reverse complement strand
CGTCGTGTTCTTCGACGAGATGGACTCGCTGTTCCGTACCCGCGGCACCGGCGTGTCCTCCGACGTCGAGACCACGATCGTGCCCCAGCTGCTCAGCGAGATCGACGGCGTCGAGAAGCTCGAGAACGTGATCGTGATCGGAGCCTCGAACCGCGAGGACATGATCGACCCCGCGATCCTGCGGCCCGGGCGCCTCGACGTGAAGATCAAGATCCAGCGGCCCGACGCCGAGGGCGCAGCCGAGATCTTCGCGAAGTACATCACGCCGGACCTCCCCATCCATGCCGATGACCTCGCAGAGAACGGCGGCGACGCGGCGGCCACGATCGCCGAGATGATCCGGCGCAGCGTGGAGCAGATGTACTCCACGGACAAGTCCAACGAGTACCTCGAGGTGACCTACGCCAACGGCGACACCGAGATGCTGTACTTCAAGGACTTCAACTCCGGGGCGGTGATCCAGAACGTGGTGGACCGCGCCAAGAAGTACGCCATCAAGGACCTCCTGCTCGACGGCAGCAAGGGTATCCGCCTGGAGCACCTGACGCGGGCGGTGGTGGACGAGTTCCGCGAGCACGAGGACCTGCCGAACACCACGAACCCCGACGACTGGGCCCGCATCTCCGGCAAGAAGGGTGAGCGCATCACGTACATCCGGACCATCGTGCAGGGCAAGGCGGGCCAGGAGCCCGGCAAGTCGATCGAGACCGCTGCGAACACCGGCCAGTATCTGTGATGGACACGGGCGGCCGCCGCACCGGCCCTTCGTCCGGCCCCCTCCCGCGGGTGGGGGAGGGCATCTCCGTGCACCGGGTGATGGGAACCGAGACGGAGTACGGCATCATTGCTCCCGCCCTCCCCGCGGCGAACCCGACGCTGCTGTCATCGCAGGTGGTCAACGCCTACGCGGCCACGCTCCGGGAGGGCCTCGGCAACCTGGCCGGCACCCGGTGGGACTACACGGACGAATCCCCCCTCTCCGATGCCCGTGGCTTCCAGCTCAACCGCGCGAGCGCCCACCCCAGCCAGCTGACGGACGAACCCGCGGAGCTGACCGCCGAACAGATCGCGCTCGAACGCGGCGGGACCACCGAGGCCGCGGTCCTGATGAACCTGGTACTCGACAACGGTGCCCGGCTCTACGTCGACCACGCCCACCCCGAGTACTCCTCGCCCGAGGTCACCAACCCGCTCGACGCCGTGCTGTGGGACCGCGCGGGAGACCGGGTGGCAGCAGCGGCCATGGAGCGGATCGGCTCCACGCCCGGGTTCTCGCCCGTCATCCTCTACAAGAACAACACCGACGGCAAGAGCGTCTCCTACGGCTCCCACGAGAACTACCTCGTGCCGCGAAGTGTGCCGTTCTCCAGGATCGCCGAGGCCCTCATCCCCTTCTTCGTGTCACGCCAGGTGATCTGCGGCGCGGGTCGCGTGGGCATCGGTGCGCTCAACCAGGAGGCGGGGTTCCAGCTCAGCCAGCGCGCCGATTTCTTCGAGAACGAGATCGGCCTGGAAACCACGGTGCGCCGGCCCATCATCAACACCCGGGACGAGCCGCACGCCGTGGCCGACAAGTACCGGAGGCTGCACGTGATCATCGGGGACGCGAACCTCAACGAGGTGTCCAACTACCTCAAGGTGGGCACCACGTCGCTGGTCCTCGCCCTGATCGAGCAGGGCCTCGCGCCGGCCCCGGTTCTCGAGGACCCCGTGGCAGCGCTGCAGACGATCAGTCACGATCCGAGCCTGCGGGCCACCGTGCGGCTCACCGACGGTCGCGAGCTCACCGGTCTGGAGCTGCAGGAGATGTACTGCGAGGCCGCCTCGGCCGCCCTTCCGGACGACGCCGACGAGCAGACCCGCGACGTCGTCGAGCGCTGGAGGACCCTCCTGGTGACCCTGCGGCGCAACCCGTTCGACGCCGCCCGCCAGGTGGACTGGGTGGCCAAGCTCAAGGTGCTCGAGGCCTACCGCACGCGGGACGGCCTGGCCTGGACGGATCCCCGGCTCGCCCTCGTGGACCTTCAGTACGCGGACCTCCGCCCGGACAAGGGCATCTACCAGCGCCTCGCTCGTCGCGGTGACGTCGAACTCCTCGTGAGCCAGGCCGACGTCGCCCGCGCCGCCGTCGAACCGCCACGGGACACCCGGGCCTACTTCCGCGGCCGCTGCATCTCGGAGTTCCCCGCCCAGGTGGTGGGGGCCAGCTGGGACTCGCTCATCTTCGAGCTGCCGGGGGAGCGGCGGATGCAGCGCGTCCAGACCCGTGAACCGCTGAGGGGTACGGCCGCACTCACGGAGGAGCTCTTCGACGCAGCGGAGGACGCCGAGGACTTCCTCACCCGATTGTTCAGCGGGCCCGATCTCCCGCGTGGCACCATAGGAACCTGAGCACCGAAGGCAGCACCACCACGGAAGGACGGCCGGTATGGCGACGCAGGATCGTATCAACAGGAGCGGAACCTCAGCGGAATCGGAGGAGGAGCTGCCCGAGCCGGCACAGGCCGCGCCAACCACCCAGGACTCCGCGCAGACCCAGGGCGTGGACGACCTCCTCGACGAGATCGACGGCGTCCTCGAGTCCAACGCGGAGGAGTTCGTCCGCGGATTCGTGCAGAAGGGCGGCCAGTAGCGGATGCTCCAGGATGATGCCTCGGCCGCGGTTCCCCGAGCCGCCTCGGCCTCCTTCAGCGAGTACGTGGGCGAGCACCACCCCGGACTGCTGCCGGCCAACCGGACGCCCCTCCCGGGAACCGCCGCCGATGCGTCCTCCCTGGCTCCGCACGCCACCACCATCGTGTCGCTGACCTACCCCGGCGGAGTGCTGATGGCCGGTGACCGGCGGGCCACCATGGGTAACGTCATCGCGAGCCGTCACATCGAGAAGGTCTTCCTTGCCGATCACTACTCGGTCCTCGGGATCGCGGGGACCGCCGGGATCGGTCTGGATCTCATCCGCCTCTTCCAGGTGGAACTCGAGCACTACGAGAAGATCGAGGCCACCATGATGAGCCTCGACGGCAAGGCCAACCGCCTCGCGGCCATGGTCCGCCAGAACCTGCCGATGGCCCTGCAGGGCCTCGCCGTCGTTCCGCTCTTCGCCGGGTTCGACACGGACCGCCACGTGGGCCGCCTGTTCTCCTTCGACGTCACGGGAGGACGCTACGAGGAGTTCGAGCACCACTCCGTGGGCTCCGGGTCCGTCTTCGCCCGCGGGGCGCTGAAGAAGCTCTGGAACCCGAGGCTGGACGAGGCGTCCGCCGTGCGCGTGGCCGTCGAAGCCCTGTACGACGCGGCCGACGACGACTCCGCCACGGGCGGGCCGGACACCGTCCGCGCCCTGTGGCCGGTGGTCCTCGTGGTGGACCGGACCGGCGCACGCCGCGTTCCCGAGCGTGAGCTCGAGGCCGCCGCACACGCCATCATCGACGCCCGCTCCTCAGCGGGACGGGAGGCCTAGGCCATGACCCAGCAGTTCTACGTGTCTCCCGAGCAGCTGATGAAGGACCGCGCCGACTTCGCACGCAAGGGCATCGGCCGCGGCCGCTCCGTGGTGGTGATGAGCTGCCGGGACGGCATCGCCCTCGTGGCCGAGAACCCCTCGCCCTCCCTGCACAAGCTGGGGGAGATCTACGACCGCATCGCCTTCGCCGCCGTGGGCAAGTACAACGAGTTCGAGAGCCTGCGCCAGGCGGGGGTTCGCTACGCGGACGTCCGCGGATACTCCTACGCCCGGGAGGACGTGACGGCCCGTGGCCTGGCCAGCGTCTACGCCCAGAGCCTCGGTGGGGTGTTCACCGCCGAGAGCAAGCCCTTCGAGGTGGAGCTCGTGGTGGCTGAGGTGGGGCGGGCCCAGGACTCGGACCACCTGTACCGGCTGACCTTCGACGGATCGATCGCCGACGAGACAGGGTTCGTGGTCATGGGTGGCGCGGCCGACGCCGTCATCGAGGCCCTGCAGGGCATCTGGTCCGCGGAGCTGGACCTGCCCGGCGCGGTCCGTGCTGCCGCCCGGGCACTGCGAACCGGACCCGGGACGGAGACGCCGGCCGACGCCGCCCCGCCGGTTGCCGCCGTGCTGGACCCCGCACTGCTGGAGGTGGCGTTCCTCGAGCGAGACCCGAGCACCCTCCGTGGCAGCCGGCGGGCCTTCCGCCGGGTCGGCGGCCCGGAGCTGGAGACCCTGCTCACCCCGGGGCGGGACGCCTGATGGACCGGCGGATCTTCGGCGTCGAGACGGAGTTCGGCATCTCCTACTCCGGACCCACCTCACGCCCGCTCTCGCCGGAGGAAGTAGCGCGGTACCTGTTCCGGAAGGTGGTCAGCTGGGGCCGGTCCTCCAACGTCTTCCTCACGAACGGCTCGCGGCTCTACCTGGACGTGGGCTCGCATCCCGAGTACGCGACGGCGGAATGCGACGACCTCGGCCAGCTGATAGCGCATGACCGCGCGGGCGAGCTGATCCTGGAGGACCTCATCACCGAGGCCCAGCACAAACTCGCGCAGGAGGGCTACGACGGCAAGATCTACCTGTTCAAGAACAACACCGACTCCGCCGGCAACTCCTACGGCAGCCACGAGAACTACCTGATACCGCGCAAGCTGGAGTTCTCCCGCCTCGCGGACATCCTCATCCCGTTCCTCGTGACGCGGCAGCTCCTCGTCGGCGCGGGCAAGGTGCTGCCCACGCAGTCGGGCTCCATCTACGCCTTCTCCCAGCGGGCGGACCACCTGTGGGAGGGGATGTCGTCGGCGACCACGCGCTCACGGCCCATCATCAACACACGGGACGAACCGCACGCCGACGCCGAACACTACCGGCGCCTCCATGTGATCGCGGGCGACTCGACCATGTCCGAGACCACCACGCTCCTGAAGATCGGCTCCGTTGACCTGCTCCTGCGCATGGTGGAGGCAGGGGAGATGATGCGCGACTTCCGCCTCGAGAATCCCATCCGGAGCATCCGGGAGATCTCCCACGACCTCACCGGGACACGGCTGCTCAGGCTCGCCAACGGGCGGCAGATGACCGCCCTCGAGATGCAGCGGGAGTACCTGGCACGCGCATCCGCCTTCGTGGAGCAGAACGGAGCGCACAACACCCATGTGCCCACGATCCTCGACCTGTGGGCGCGTGTCCTGGACGCCGTCGAGACCGGGAACACGAGCGCGGTCGACACGGAGGTGGACTGGGCCATCAAGAAGAAGCTCATCGACCGGTACCTCGCGAGGTCCGGCGGCACCCTCGATTCAGCGAAGGCCGCCCAGCTGGACCTGACGTACCACGACATCTCGCGATCCCGGGGCTTGTTCTTCCTGCTCCAGGCCCGCGGCGAGGTGGCGCGGGTGGTCGACGACACCGCGATCAAGGAGGCCGTGGACGTCCCGCCGCAGACCACCCGGGCCAGGCTTCGCGGCGAGTTCGTCCGGCGTGCCAAGGAGGCGAACCGCGACTACACCGTGGACTGGGTGCATCTGAAGCTCAACGACCGCACCCAGCAGACCCTCCTGTGCAAGGATCCCTTCACCGCGGTGGACGAGCGGGTGGATGCCCTGCTGCAGCAATTGTGAGATCGAGCCGGCGGTGCACAGGACGATCCGGGGACGCCTGCGGGAGAGGAGGCGCGCCCGCAGCCGTTAGGCTTGTAAGGGCCCTTCTTCCGCAGGCAGGCAGGCCGAACCGGATACCGATACTGAAAGTGGTTCTGTGCGAAAAGTACTAGCAATCCTCCTACCGCTGCTGCTGATGCTGACGGCGTGTGGCGGCCCGATGACGGGCGACGTCCAGGGGCGCTCCTCGGGTAACTCGGCAGGTGCCGCCGAGGTCTTCGACTCCTTCACCGTGACCGAAGGGGCGGAGGACGAGGCGCCCACCGTCGAGTTCGAATCGCCCCTCGAGATCACCGCGTCCGCCGCCAAGGCGATCGTGGAGGGCGAGGGTGACGAGATCGAGGCGGGACAGCAGATCGAGTACAAGCTCCTCGGGCTCAACGCCGAGAACGGTGAGGTCCTCGGGGACACCTATGCGGGCGAACCCCAGGTCCTCCTCGTGGACGACCAGCTGCAGGAGGAACTGCCCGACCTGTACGACGTCCTCGTCGGAACGCGCACCGGCGCGCAGGTGGCGTTCACCGAGCCGCTGCCCGAGGCCCCGGAGGGCACCGAGCAGCCCCCTGCGCAGGTCCTCGTGCTGCGCATCGAGTCCACCGAAGATCAGCCCGAACCGTTGCCCGAACCGGAGATCCTTCCCCAGGACGACGTGCAGGGTCTGGACGACGACGGCCGGCTGCCCACCTTCACCTTCGCCGACGACGGCGCCCCCGAGGTGACCATCCCGGACAACGAGCCCTCGGACGATCTCGTGGTCAAGGTGCTCGAGGAGGGGAACGGCGAGGTGCTCGCCGAGACCGACACCATCACCGCGAACTACAGCGGCTGGAGCTACAGCGACGGCGAGCAGTTCGATTCGAGCTACGAGCGCGGCGAGCCCGCCAGCTTCCCGCTGACCGGAGTCATCACCGGCTGGACCAACGGTCTGGCCGGCCAGAAGGTCGGCTCCAAGGTGCTCCTGGTCATCCCCGCACCCTGGGCCTACGGAGATCCTGCCCCCGAGGGACGCCCCTCCGGAACCCTGGTGTTCTACGTGGACATCGTCAGCAAGGACGACCCCGCGCAGTAGGCTGCGTGACACCCCGTACCCCCAAGGAAAGGAAAACCATGTCCTTCGGACAGCGCAGTTTCGACCGGCAGAAGCCGGAGATCGACTTCCCCGAACACGACGTCCCCACCGAGCTGAAGATCGAAGAGATCATCGAGGGATCCGGTGACGAGGCGAAGCCCGGGAACACCGTGTCCACGCACTACGTGGGCGTCGCCTTCTCCACCGGCGAGGAGTTCGATGCCTCGTGGAACCGCGGGGCACCGCTCGACTTCAAGGTCGGCGTCGGCCAGGTCATCCAGGGCTGGGACCAGGGTCTCCTCGGCATGAAGGTGGGCGGACGACGTCGTCTCGAGATCCCCGCGCACCTCGCCTACGGTGCCGGCGGCGCCGGATCCGCCATCGGACCCAATGAAGCACTGATCTTCGTGGTGGACCTGCTCGCCGTCCGCTAGCAGCCCTCCCCCCGGAGCCCGGACTCCGTAGAGCAGTCCTCGAGGGACGCAGGTCGACGACATCGACCTGCGTCCTTTCTGCCGCATTGCCTGAAGATAGGGTTCCCCCGTGTCTGCAAAACGTACCGAACGCCTCCTCACGCTCGTGATCCTGCTGCTGTCCAGCCGCCGTGGCTTCACCAAGGAGGAACTGTTCGACGAGATCGACCTGTACCGCGAGGCGACGTCGGTGGCGGCGCGCGAGAAACTCTTCGATCGTGACAAGGCGGCACTGCGCGAGCAGGGCATCCCCCTCGAGGCCTTCAGCGAGGACACCCTCTTCGACAACGACAACACGGTTCAGCGCTACCGGATCAAGGCTGACGACTATCGCCTCGGCGGGGTGACGTTCAGGCCGGAGGAGTACGCCGTGCTCAACCTCGCGGCCGGCGTCTGGGACCAGGGATCCCTCGATTCGGCGGCATCCCGGGCACTGAGGAAGCTCAGTTCCCGGAGCATGTCCGGCGCGGTGGAACTCACGCCCATCATCCAGCCCCGGATCACCACCGACGCACCCTACTGGGACGTGGTGTGGCAGGCGCTGACGTCCAGGACGCCGCTGCGCTTCCCCTACCGCGCGGCCAGTACGGGCAGGGAGGAGGTCCGGACGGTGCATCCCTGGGGTATGGGTGCGCGCTTCGGGCACTGGTACCTGGTGGGATTCGACACCACCCGCCAGGCCGAGCGCTTCTTCCGGTTGTCCCGGATGACCGGGGAGCCCGTGCTCCTCAAGGGCCACTTCGAGGTACCGGCGCACTTCGACATGAACTCGACGCTCTCCTCGCTCTCCCGCAGCGAGCCGGACCGGATCGCCGTCGTCGACGTCCGTCCGGCGTCGTGCCAGGTACTGCGGGTGCGGAAGGACGCCGAGGTACTGCAGACCGGGGAGGAGTGGGATGTGCTCCGGATCCCCTATGCGGCCTCCAGTCCCATGGCGGCCACCATCGCCGGTCTGGGGACCAACGCGCGTGTGGAGGAACCCTCGGAGCTGGCCACCGAGGTGGCCCGGCTGCTGGACGGCGCCCTCGCGGCCGCCCTCGCCGCCCCGGAGGGCCTGGAGATCACGGGCGGGGTGCGTGCCGCGCCGCGCCGCAAATCGTCCTCCCAGGACCATCTGCTCCGACTCCTCGACCTCGTGCCCTACCTCCTGGCCAATCCCGGCGCCGAGATCGGTGAGACCGCGAAGAGGTTCGATGTCTCCGAATCCCAGCTGACCAAGGATCTCGATCTGTTGTTCGTCAGCGGCCCGCGGCACTACCCCGACAGCCTGATGGACGTCAACATCGAGGACGGGCGCATCTACCTCACCAACGCGCAGGACCTCGCGGAGCCGGTGAAGCTGAGCATGGACGAGGCATGCTCGTTGATCGTCGGCCTCCAGGCACTGAGGGAGCTGCCCGGCATGCGGAGCAACGAGGCGATCGTCAGCGCCCAGACCAAGTTGACGGCCGCCGCGGGTGACGCCGCCGTCATCGGGACCGCCGTGGCCACCAAACTGACGGAGGACGACATCGACCCCACCCTCGAAGTACTGCAGTCAGCACTCCAGTCCAGGGTTCGCGTGGCGGTGGACTACTTCGTCCCCACGCGGGACGAGATCACGCACCGGTTGTTGGAGCCGATCAGGATCTTCCTGCACCAGGACACCTGGTACCTCGAAGCGTGGTCCGTGGACTCGGACGGGCTACGGAACTTCCGGCTGGACCGGATCCAGAGTGCGACACTGACGGATGAGCCCGCTACGGCCACGGCAGAGGACGCGGGCGGGGAAGGTCGGCGACGCCCGATGTCCCCCTACCGGTCCGACGACGCGGACCAGGCGGTCACACTCCTGCTGGAGCCGCGCGCCCGATGGATCGCCGCACAGTACAAGGCGGAGGCAGTGCAGGAACTCGGTGACGACCGACTCGCCGCACGGCTGAAGGTGGCCTCGAGCGCCTGGATCCCGGGTCTGGTCGCGGGGCTCGGCGGTTCGGCGGCGGTGATCGGGCCCGAGGCGCTGCGCGAGGAGACCGTCCGCTGGCTGGAGGCGGCCCGCGCCCATCAGTCGCTGGCCTAGACTTGCACCATGCTCTGGTGGATATGGATCGTGGTGTGGGTGGCTCTGGTCGCGGTCAGCGTGATCTTCCTCGTGGTCGTGGGCTTCCGCGTCTTCCGGAAGGGTATGGGAACTCTCGGTGAATTCGGGGAAGCAATGGACTGCCTCCAGGTGAACGTCCCGGAGACCGACGTCGATCGGCCCGCCCTGCACGGAGTCTCCGGAATCGCCGTACCGGCCGTCTTTTCGGGGCTTGAGGACGTCCGGACAGCTCGGGAGGCAGCGCGAGTACGGCGCATCGACGATCGGCGCAGCCGGCGGGTGCAGAAGCGGTCCGACAGGGGCCAGCCCCAACTGCTGCAGGACATGCCCCACCTGTAAACTAAGCTGAACCGGGGATCGACGAGAGGAATTGGGCATCATGTTTGGTCTGCAAGGTTGGCATCTGGTCATCATCATCGTTCTGGCGATACTTCTCTTCGGCGCACCCAAGCTCCCGGGCATGGCCCGCAGCGTGGGCCAGTCCCTGCGCATCTTCAAGTCCGAGGTGAAGCAGATGAAGGACGAGAACGGCTCGGAGACAGATCCCGTGGAGGGGCGCGTCACCACCCATCCCCAGTCCCAGCCCTACCCGCCGCAGCAACAGCACCAGGATCCGGTCCAGCCCACGGCCGGCCAGCACATGCCTCCGTTCAGGGCCGATGACCACGGTGACGGACCGGGCAGCACGAACGGGACACCGCGGCAGAGTGGTACCTCGCCCTACAACTCGTAGGCCCGGTACCTCGTAGTGTCACCTGAGAAGGCGAGGGCCCGCGGTAGGAAAGGAAATCCCGAGGGCCGCATGGCCCTGAAGGAACATCTCCGTGAAGCTCGTAACCGGCTGATCAAGTCCGCCGTCGCCGTCGTCATCGCAACCATCGCCGGATTCTTCTTCTACCAACCGGTTCTCCAGGCTCTGGCCGAGCCGGTCATCGCCATCAACGAGCGGGACGGCCGGACGGCGTCGCTGAACTTCGACAGTGCGGCATCGCCCTTCGATCTCCTCATCCAGGTGTCGGTCTTCCTCGGCCTCGTGCTCTCCAGCCCCGTGTGGCTCTACCAGCTGTGGGCGTTCATCACCCCGGGGCTGAGGACCAAGGAACGCCGGGTGGCGCTCTCCTTCATCGCCGTCGCCTTCCCCCTGTTCCTCGCGGGAATCGCGCTGGCCTGGCTGATCCTGCCGAACGCCATCCGCGTGCTCACGGATTTCACGCCGGAGGATTTCTCGAACTACATCAGCGTCTCCGTCTACTTCACCTTCGTGCTGCGGCTCATGCTGGCCTTCGGCATCGCGTTCCTCCTCCCGGTGGTGCTCTTCGGGCTGAACCTCGTGGGCATCATCACCGGGAAGCAGATCTTGAAGGCGTGGCGGATCACCGTCTTCCTGGTCTGTCTCTTCGCGGCGATGGCCGCCCCGGGCGGGGACGCGCTCAGCATGCTCTACCTGGCGGTACCCCTCCTGCTGCTGTTCTTCGTGGCGATCGGTCTGTGTCTGCTCAACGATCGGCGGAAGGCCCGCAAGAACGCCGCCCGGGACGCTGACATCGAGGCCGACGCGGACACCGCCTCGAGGATCGAAGGACTCTAGGCGGCCGCCCACCCCGACCCGCGCTCCACCGCAGGAGAACCAGCACACCGCAAGAGGGCCGGCCGGGGGAACGCTCTGCGCGGACATGGCGTGCCCGGGCCCGGGGGAGCGTCTAGGGTTGATTTCATGAGTACCCCCGCGGAAAGATACGCAGCGGCGAAGGCGCGCACGGAACACTCACGGACCCAGCTGTTCCACTTCGAGCAGACACTCGAGTTCGAACTCGATCCGTTCCAGCGCGAATCCTGTACTGCTCTCGAGGACGGCAGGGGCGTGCTGGTCGCCGCACCCACGGGTGCCGGTAAGACCGTGGTGGGGGAGTTCGCCGTCTTCCTGGCACTGCAGCACGGCTTGAAGGCCTTCTACACCACTCCGATCAAAGCGCTGAGCAACCAGAAGTACTCGGAGCTCGCCGCCGTGCACGGCAGCGAACGCGTGGGTCTGCTGACGGGGGACACCAGCATCAATGGTGACGCGGACGTGATCGTCATGACCACCGAAGTGCTGCGGAACATGCTGTACGCCAATTCGTCCTCCCTGGACAACCTCGGGTACGTGGTGATGGACGAGGTGCACTACCTCGCCGACCGCTTCCGTGGAGCAGTCTGGGAAGAGGTCATCATCCACCTGCCCACCGAGGTGAAACTCGTGTCGCTCAGCGCCACCGTGTCCAATGCGGAGGAGTTCGGCGCCTGGCTGGACACCGTGCGCGGTGACACCGACGTGGTGGTGTCCGAGCACCGGCCCGTTCCCCTGTGGCAGCACGTGATGGTGGGCTCCAATCTTCTGGATCTCTTCGCCGGGGACATCGCCTTCGACGAGGCGGCCCGGTCCGGAACGGAGACCGGGGCCAGGGACCAGTACGACGTGAACCCGGAACTGCTCGAACTGGCCAGCAACGAGGTGCGGCTCAACCAGCGGACCAACTGGGGCTCCGGCGGCAGGCGGGGCAAGTCCAGGAGCGGACGCGGCGGACCCCCGCAGACCACGCTCGTACGCCGGGCCACGCGCCCCCAGGTGATCACCGCCCTCGACCGGGCCGACCTGCTGCCGGCCATCACCTTCATCTTCTCGCGGGCCGGCTGTGAGGCGGCGGTCACCCAGTGCCTGCACGCCGGACTGTGGCTCACCTCGGAGGACGAACGGGACCGGATCAGCGATACGATCGACGCCGCCACCCTGGACATCCCGCGCGACGACCTCGAGATCCTCGGGTTCTGGACCTGGCGCGAAGGACTGATCCGCGGTTTCACCGCCCACCACGCAGGGATGCTGCCCACCTTCAAGGAGGTCGTGGAGCGCCTGTTCGCCGCCGGACTCGTCAAGGCCGTCTTCGCCACGGAGACCCTCGCCCTCGGGGTGAACATGCCGGCCCGCACGGTGGTCCTGGAGAAGCTCGACAAGTTCAACGGTGAGGCGCACGTCAACGTGACGGCGGGGGAGTACACCCAGCTCACCGGCAGGGCCGGACGGCGGGGAATCGACGTCGAAGGACACGCCGTGGTCCTGTGGCAGCCGGGCACCGATCCGGGGGCGGTGGCCGGGCTCGCATCCCGCCGCACCTACCCGCTGAACTCCAGCTTCCGGCCCACCTACAACATGAGCATCAACCTCGTGGCGCAGTTCGGCCAGGAACGGTCCCGCGAGATCCTCGAGACGTCCTTCGCCCAGTTCCAGGCCGATCGCTCCGTGGTGGGGCTGGCCAAGCAGGTGCGGAGCAGGGAGGAGTCCCTCAAGGGGTACGAGAAATCGATGACCTGCCACCTGGGCGACTTCCGTGAGTACTCGGACCTCCGGCGACAGCTCTCCGACCTGGAGACGAAGGCGTCGCGGGACAACTCCCGCTCCCTGCGCTCCGCCGCCGAGTCCTCCCTCGAGGCCCTGCGGCCCGGGGACGTGATCGACGTCCCCGGCGGAAGGAGCCAGGGGTACGCCGTCGTCCTGGACACCGACACCGCGCGGGAGCCACGCCCCACGGTGCTGACGCTCGAGACGCAGATCCGTCGCGTCGGTGTGCAGGACCTCGACGGACCGGTCGAGGTGCTCTCCCGCATCCGGATCCCCAAGCACTTCAGTGCGCGTAGCCCGAAGGACCGGCGGGACCTCACCTCCTCGTTGAGGAACGCCCTCAGTGAGAAGCGTCCGCCGCGGCGCGGCGCGGACCGTGTGGCCGCCGGCTACTCCGCGTCCGCCGCCGCCGAGGAGCGGGCCATCACCGAACTCCGGCGTCGTCTGCGCGCACACCCCTGCCACGGCTGCAGCGAACGTGAGCAGCATGCGCGCTGGGCGGAGCGCTGGTGGAAACTGCGTCGGGAGACCGACAAGCTCGGCGGCCAGATCCGCGGCCGCACCAACACCATCGCCAAGACGTTCGACCGCGTGTCCGAGGTGCTGAGCTTCTACGGTTACCTCGAGCACACCGACGACGGCGTGACCGTGAGTGCCGCGGGCCAGAAGCTCCGTCGGATCTACGGCGAGAAGGACCTCCTGATCGCCCTGTGCATCGAGGAGGGTGCCTTCAGCGACCTCGACGCGGCGGAGCTCGCCGCCCTCACCACGGTGCTCGTCTACCAGGCCAAGCGGGAGGAGCGCGGTCTTCGCCCGGTCATGCCGAGCGTCGCACTGGAAGGATCGGTGGAGACCATCATCCGCCAGTGGTCGCGGCTCAACGACGTCGAGGAGCAGCACCGTCTGCCGGTCACCAGTGAACCCGAGCTGTCGCTCGTCTGGCCCATGTTCAAGTGGGCCCAGGGACGGTCCCTGCAGGCCGCACTGAGCGGGACCGACCTCGCGGCAGGAGATTTCGTCCGCTGGTCGAAGCAGGTCATCGACCTGCTGGACCAGCTCGCCAAGGTCCCGGACCTGCCCGGGAACCTCCACCAGACGTGCGTCCGCGCCATCCGCCTCGTTCGTCGCGGCGTGGTGGCATACTCCAATATCAGTGAGTAGTTCCTTCCAGGAGCGCTCCGGCCACAGAAAGTCCTCCTCCCTCCCCATGCAGCACGCCCATGAGTCCCGCCCCGTCCTCTACCGCAACGGGTCCGTCTACAGCCCCGCCGATCCCTTCGCCACCGCCATGCTCGTGGACGGCGACGTCATCGCCTGGGTGGGATCCGAGCACGCGGCGGCGAACCTCACAGGGCCCGGTGTCCGCACGGTGGATCTCGACGGCGCGCTCATCACGCCGGGTTTCGTGGATGCCCACATCCACACCACGGAGACCGGCATAGCCCTCGGATCCATCGACCTGACGGCCTGCCGTTCGCTGACGGAGTTGCTGGACGCGGTGGCGCGTGCGGCGGCAACGGGGGCCACCACGATCCTCGGCTTCGGCTGGGACGAATCGACGTGGCCGGACACCCGGCTTCCGACGGCGGCGGAACTGGATCGCGCGGGCAACGGGGCGCTGGTGTACCTGGTGCGCGCGGACATCCACTCGGCCGTCGTCTCCGGAACACTCGCGGTCGCCCTGGACCTCGCTGCGACCGACGGATGGTCCGACGGCTTCGTCGTCCGTGCCGCCCACGAGGCCGCCCGTCGTGCCACGCGAAGCCTGACTCCCGGGCAGCGGAGGACCTACCAGCAGGCCGCACTGCTGCAGGCGGCCTCCCGCGGCTATGTGGCGGTCACCGAGATGGCCGCCCCGCACATCGCGCCCCGGGAGGACCTCGAGATCCTGCTCTCGCTCGACGGCCCCGCCCAGGAGTTGCCGCTCCCCGAGGTGATTCCCTACTGGGGGCAGCTCGCCAGGTCCCGGGACCACGTGGTCGAGCTCATGCAGGGCTTCGGCGGGCGGCTCGTGGGCCTCGCAGGTGATCTCAACGTGGACGGATCGATCGGTTCACACACCGCCGCACTCCGTGCGCCCTACACCGACGATTCCTCGCGTCGGGGCTCGTTCCTCCTCCCCGAGGACGACGTCACCGCCCACCTGCTGGCCACCACGGCCGAAACGGTGCAGTCGGGCTTCCATGTCATCGGGGATGCCGGGCTCGACGTCGTCCTCCGAGGGTTGGAGGCCACGGCCCGTGAGCTCGGCGTGAACGAGGTGCGTCGCGCCGGCCACCGTCTGGAGCACGTCGAGCTCGCCGACGACGCCGCCATCGCCGCACTCGCCCACTACGGGGTGTCGGTGAGCGGGCAACCGGTGTTCGATGCCCTCTGGGGCCGGCCCGGAGGGTTGTACGCCCAGCGCCTGGGGGAGCGCCGTACCGGGATGAACCGCTTCGCGTCCTTCCTGACCGCGGGAGTTCCCCTGGCACTCGGCTCCGACAGCCCGGTGACACCGCTGGATCCCTGGGCCTCGGTGCGCGCCTGCCTCGAGCACAGCACCCCGGGGGAGAAGATCTCGGCGCGTGCGGCGTTCCTGGCCCACAGCCGCGCCGGGTGGCGTCTGGCCGGACGCAACCCGATGCTGGGTCAGTTGGCGCCCGGCACTCCGGCGTCCTTCGCGGTGTGGCAGGTGGACGAGTTGATGGTCCAGACCCCGGACAACCGGGTGCAGTCCTGGAGTACCGATCCGAGGGCCGGCACACCGCTGCTCCCGGCGCTCGACACCGAGAACGTGCCGCAGTGCCTGGAGACCGTTCACGAGGGGCGCCAGCTCTACGGGACCGACCGTTTCCGCTCGGCGTGAGCCTGGGGAATTCTCTGATTCGCCGGCGCCGGCCGACCACCTCCTGACCTGCGGAAAGAAACGTTTTCGCAGGTCAGCGGCCTGTTGACACCTCCTCCACAGCACGTAGGCTTTTGCCCTACGGGTTAGCGGAACTCCTTCGGGAGCAAACCTGGCTGGTCTCCACGAGCGCAACGCATCGGCCTCTCAACAGGCGCGTGTTGCCCATCGACGTGGAACCGGCACTCATAAGGGCAGGTCCACGGGTCAGTAGAGAACGGTACCGCCATCGGTGCGGATACCGGTACGAAGGTGCGTGGACCTGTCCGAGTTTCCGCGTCGCCGACCGCCTGTCGAAGGGCAGGTCCGCGGGTGTCGCTTATACTTGCACACTGGTTCCGAGTACGGAGCCGGTCCCTGCGCGATGCGCACCCCGATGGAAAGGCCTCCCAGCGTGCGAGTCGTCACGATCATCCCTACCTACAACGAGATCGAGTCGCTCCCGCTGACCCTGGCTCGCCTCCGTGCCGCGGT
>JASLBS010000113.1 GCA_030146405.1 Arthrobacter sp. | reverse complement strand
AGGATCCCCAGACCGGCGAGACCGGTCGGGTGGAACTGGAAGAACTCCATGTCCTCGAGGGGGATGCCACGACGGAAGGCGATGCCCATGCCGTCACCGGTGAGCGTGTGGGCGTTCGAGGTGGTCTTGTACACCTTGCCGACGCCGCCCGAGGCGATCACCACGGACTTGGCCTGGAAGATGTGCAGCTCACCGGAGGCGAGATCGTAGGACACGACGCCGGCTACGCGCTTCTCGAGCCGGGTCACGCCGTCGACCGTGACTTCCTGGTCCACCATCAGCATGTCCAGCACGTAGTACTCGTTGTAGAACTCGACGTTGTGCTTCACGCAGTTCTGATAGAGCGTCTGGAGGATCATGTGGCCCGTGCGGTCGGCTGCGTAGCAGGACCGCCGAACCGGAGCCTTTCCGTGGTCACGGGTGTGCCCGCCGAAGCGGCGCTGGTCGATCCGCCCCTCGGGGGTGCGGTTGAAGGGAAGGCCCATCTTCTCGAGGTCGAGGACCGCCTCGATGGCCTCCTTGGCCATGACCTCGGCTGCGTCCTGGTCGACGAGGTAGTCGCCACCCTTGACGGTGTCGAAGGTGTGCCATTCCCAGTTGTCGTCCTCGACGTTGGCCAGCGCGGCGCACATCCCACCCTGGGCCGCCCCCGTGTGGGAACGGGTCGGGTAGAGCTTCGTCAGGACGGCGGTGCGGGCACGCTGGCCTGACTCGATGGCCGCGCGCATTCCTGCGCCGCCCGCGCCGACAATGACGACGTCGTACTTGTGGACCTGCATGCTGGTGGCTCTTTCTGTTGAAACCATTGGGATCGCATGGCCCTGTCCGGGCCGGCGGTACGCGAACCGGGAGCGGGAGTGCCGTGGCTTACACCGCGGGGCAGTAGTCCGCTACGTGGGGCACTCCGTTGATCACGGGGCAGGGATCGAAGGTGAAGATCACGAGGGTGCCGAGGACCACGATGACGACCGTCGACGTGTACAACACGCCCTTGAGCCACATGCGGGTGCTGTTCTTCTCCGCGTAGTCGTTGATGATCACCCGGATGCCGTTGGTTCCGTGGAGCATGGCGAGCCAGAGCATCGTGAGGTCCCAGATCTGCCAGGTGGGGTTGGCCCACTTGCCGGCCACGAAGCCGAAGTCGATGCCGCTGATCCCGTCGCCCTCGATCAGGTTCACGTACAGGTGGACGAAGATGAGGACGACGAGGATGGCGCCCGAGAGACGCATGAACAGCCACGCGATCATCTCGAAGTTGCCGCGGGAGCCGGCGGTGCGGGAGTACCCCGGGGTGATGCGGGCGGAGCGTGGGGTTTCGATGGTGGGAGTGGCCATGACGTTCTAACCTCCGAAGACGTGCGAAAGGTGGCGGATCGAGAAGGCGATCATGACGACTGCCCAGAGGCCTACGACGCTCCAGAGCATCTGGCGGTGGTACTTGGGACCCTGTTTCCAGAAGTCCACCAGGATGACCCGGATACCGTTGAAGGCGTGGAACACGATGGCGGCGACGAGGCCGAGCTCACCGATGCCCATGATCGGGTTCTTGTAGGCGCCGATGACGGCGTCATAGGCTTCGGGCGAGACCCTCACCAGTGATGTATCCAGGACGTGGACCAGGAGGAAGAAGAAAATCACGACCCCGGTGATGCGGTGGGCGACCCAGGACCATTGGCCCTCACGGCCGCGGTAGAGGGTGCCAGCCGGTATCAGTTTCTTCGGTGACAGTGTCTTCGGCATTGAAATCATCTCCCTGCATCGCATGGGCGTTAGCGCGTGATACGCAAGGATTACGCCGTGCGACAGCACTCTTGAATCAATAATAATGTAGGCCGGTGACACTTCCGGTTCAATTTAGGCGCCCCTCACCTGGAATGCCGTGTGGGCTGCGCCACTTCCGGGGGTCGGCGGCGTAACGGCGGGGCAGCCGAGGAGTGATAAGGCTCTGATGTGGTGTCCGGCCGCAGGGGGAGGACGCCCGGGCAGGACGCCGCAGCAGGGCACCTGAGGAGCACATCGCAGCGGTGTCGACCGCCGCTTGACGGTCCGCGCTCCGGGCGTCGGTTACCGTGGGACGGATGACTACCGAGAGGGCCGTTGCCCAGACCCATGACAATGCCCTCGATCGCTTCTACGGCGTGATCCCCGCGGGGGGTACGGGCACGCGCCTGTGGCCACTCTCCCGCGCCGCGGCCCCGAAGTTCCTGCACGATCTCACCGGCTCCGGGAGCACGCTGATCCGCGCCACCTACGATCGGCTGCGCCCGCTGTGCGACGGCCGCACCATGGTGGTCACGGGAATAGTGCATCGCCGGGCAGTGCTGCAGCAGCTCCCCGAGATCGAGGACATGAACCTGGTCCTCGAGAGCGAGCCGAAGGATTCCGCGGCGGCGATCGGGCTCGCCGCCGCCATCCTGCACCGCCGCGACCCCACCATCATCATGGGATCCTTCGCCGCCGACCAGGTGATCGCGCCGGTGGAGGTCTTCCAGGAGGCGGTCCGCGAGGCGATCCACACCGCCGCCCAGGGGTACATCGTCACGATCGGGATCCAGCCGACCCACGCCTCGACGGGCTTCGGCTACATCCGGGCGGGAGACCGGCTCGACGTCGAGGGAGCCCCCAGCGCCCGCGCCGTCATCGAGTTCGTGGAGAAGCCCTCGCAGGAGGTGGCCGAGAGCTATCTCGAGAGCGGTGACTATTCCTGGAATGCCGGCATGTTCGTCGCGCCCGTGGACCTCATGCTCAAGCACCTCTCGGCGAACGAGCCCGAGCTGTACGAGGGGCTCGTGGAGATCGCGGACGCGTGGGACACACCCCGCCGCGTCGAGGTGGCTCGTCGTGTCTGGCCCACCCTGCCGAAGATCGCCATCGACTACGCCGTCGCCGAGCCCGCCGCTGCAGCGGGCGATGTCGCCATGATCCCCGGCGAGTTCACCTGGGACGACGTCGGGGACTTCGCCGCGATCGGCCGGTTGAACCCCGCCGAGGAGAACAGCGAGCTCAAGGTGATGGGCGAGGGGGCGCGCGTGTTCTCCGAGAACGCGTCCGGGATCGTGGTGTCGGACACGAAACGGGTGATCGCCCTCATCGGCATCGACGACGTCGTGATCGTCGATACGCCGGATGCGCTGCTCGTGACCACGAAGGAGCATGCGCAGGAGGTCAAGAAGGCTGTCGAGCGCTTGCGGGCCAGCGGGGACACCGACGTCCTCTAGGGAAAGAGGAAAAGGGTGCGGGTTCTGCGGCGACGCCCCATGACCCGCGCCTTTCGAGGTGGAGGTCCCTCGGTCGGTAGGCTGGGCAGGTGGAAAAACTGAGCACCCAGAGTTCGTCGATCTCCCGCGTAGGTGCTTCCCTGGATCCCTACCTCGCCGAGCTGATCGGGATCCGGCGGGACATCCACCGCAACCCCGAGCTGTCGTACGGCGAGGAGCGCACCACCGACGTCCTCGTGGCGCGGCTCGAGCAGGCAGGGCTCACGCCCCAGCGCCTCGAGGGCACCGGTGCCTTCGTGGACATCGGGCGGGGCCCCGTTCGTCTCGGTCTGCGGGCGGACATCGACGCCCTGCCCATCATCGAGGAGACCGGTCTTCCGTACGCCTCGGAGACCACCGGTGTGGCCCACTCCTGCGGTCATGACATCCACGCCACCGTGATGCTCGGCGTGGCCCTGGTGCTCGCGGAGCTCGACGCGGAGACACCGTTCACGGGTACCGTGCGGATCATCTTCCAGCCGGCCGAGGAGATGATGCCCGGTGGCGCGCTCGACGTGATCGCCCAGGGTGTTCTCCGTGGCATACCGCGCATTCTCGCCCTCCACTGCGATCCGCGGATCGACGTGGGGATGGTGGGGACGCGGATCGGTGCCATCACCTCGGCCTCGGACACCCTCCGCGTGGAACTCAGCGGACGGGGTGGTCACACCTCGCGCCCGCACCTCACCGAGGATCTCGTGTTCGCGCTCGCCGCCATTGCCGTGAACGTACCCGCAGTCCTCTCGCGCCGGATCGACGTACGCAGCGCCGTGTCGGTGGTGTGGGGCCAGATCCACGCGGGCTCCGCCCCCAACGCCATTCCCGCGCAGGGCTTCCTGTCCGGCACGCTGCGCTGCCTGGACGCCGAGGCGTGGGAGTCCGCGGGCGAACTGCTGGACCGGGTGGTGCGCGAGGTCGCCGCCCCGTTCGGCGTGGACGTGAAACTCCAGCACATCCGCGGCGTCCCGCCCGTGGTCAACCAGGAGGCCGAGACGGGGCTCCTGGAAGCTGCTGCGCGCGCGGAACTGGGCTCGGGCGCCGTCGTGCTCACGCCGCAGTCCATGGGCGGCGAGGACTTCGCCTGGATGACGCAGCAGGTCCCGGGCGCCATGATGAGGCTCGGTACGCGTACCCCCGGGGGCGAGACGTTCGACCTGCACCGCGGTGACTACGCCCCCGACGAGGCCGCCATCTCCTGCGGGATCCGGGTCATGGCAGCGGCAGCGCTCCGGGCGGTCTTCGACGCCGACACCTGAGTGGGTAAGGGCTTCGGTCCTGCGGCGGCCCCGCGACAACGAAATCCGAACGATCACCGCGGGCCCGTGGCCCCGGTAGTGTTCCGCATCACGCGGCCCGTAGGATATCCCAATACATGCAGCACCGACGGTGTCGCGGTGCCACGGTCATCCGGCTACGCACGGCCCTGGATCGAGCGAGATCAGGGGGCGGTGTCCGCCGGACCTCGACCCCGTGGCGCATTTCTTTCCTGGAGGAATTTTGAAGAACTCACTGCGCGCCTTCTCGCGCGGCACAGGCCTGTCCGCCGCCGTCCTCGGCGTATCGGCCCTCGTCCTCACCGGCTGCGGAGCGCCGCCCGCCGAGGAGACGAACGACGCCGGTTCGGGCTCCGAGGCGAGCGCCGACTACCTCGGTTGCATCGTCTCCGACTCCGGCGGATTCAACGACCGCTCGTTCAACCAGTCCAGCTACGAGGGACTCACCCGTGCCCGGGACGATCTCGGTATCGAGATCAACCAGGCGGAGTCGCAGGCGGAGACCGACTTCGGTCCCAACCTGGACGGCATGATGAACAACGGCTGTGACATCACCATCACCGTCGGCTTCCTGCTCGCGGACACCACCCTGGAGACGGCCGAGCGGAACCCGGACGCGCACTTCGCGATCGTCGACGACAACACGATCGAACTCCCCAACGTGAAGCCGATCATCTACGACACCGCGCAGGCCGCCTTCCTCGCGGGCTACGCGGCGGCAGCGACCACGGAGTCCGGCAAGGTCGCCACGTACGGTGGCATCAACATCCCCACCGTCACCATCTTCATGGACGGTTTCGCCGAGGGTGTGGACTACTTCAACAATGAGACCGGCGGGGACGTCGAACTGCTGGGCTGGGACAAGGAGTCCCAGAACGGTACGTTCGTGGGCAACTTCGAGGACGCCGCCGCCGGCAAGAACAACACGCAGAACTTCATCAACGAGGGTGCGGACATCATCATGCCCGTGGCCGGCCCGGTGGGTGCGGGTACCCTCGACGCCGTCGTGGAGGCCAACGCCGACGGCCGCGACGTCAGGGCCATCTGGGTGGACTCGGACGGCTTCCTGACCGCGAACACCGGCCAGGAATTCATCCTCACCTCGGTCATGAAGCTCATGGGCGACGCCGTGGAGGATGTCATCTCGAGCGACGTCGAGGGCAATTTCGACAACACGCCGTACGTGGGCACGCTGGAGAACGGTGGGGTGGCGCTGGCCCCCTTCCATGACCAGGAGGCCAACGTCCCGGCGGACCTGCAGGCCACGCTGGACGAGCTGCGCGAGCAGATCATCTCGGGCGAGATCGAGATCGACTCCGACGCAAGCCCGGAGTAGCACCGCAGCAGCACCGGAAGCTGAGGACCGCCTCCTTCCCCGTCGGGGAGGGGGGCGGTTCCATGTGCACCACCGGTACGGAGCACGGAGGTGCACCCGGTATCCTTCACGAGGACTTCCGCGAATTGAGCAGGACTGAACAGAACAGGCTGGCAGAGTTGTGAAACTCGAACTGATCGGCATCACGAAGCGCTTCGGGTCGCTCGTCGCCAATGACTCCATCGACCTCGTCGTGGAACCCGGACAGGTGCACAGCCTGCTCGGGGAGAACGGGGCGGGCAAGTCCACCCTCATGAACGTGCTGTACGGGCTCTACGACCCCACGGAGGGTCGGATCCTGGTCGACGACGAGCCCGTGAGCTTCAAGGGCCCCGGCGACGCCATGGCGGCGGGCATCGGGATGGTCCACCAGCACTTCATGCTGGTGCCGGTCTTCACCGTGGCGGAGAACGTGGCGCTCGGCAACGAGTCCACGCGCGGCGCGGGCCTGCTGAACCTCCAGGACACCCGCACGCGGGTCCGTCAGATCTCCGACCAGTACGGGTTCGACGTCGACCCCGACGCCGTGGTCGAGGACCTCCCCGTGGGCGTGCAGCAGCGCGTGGAGATCATCAAGGCCCTCGTGCGCGACGCAGAGGTGCTGATCCTCGACGAACCCACCGCCGTCCTCACCCCGAAGGAGACCGACGAGCTGCTGCGCATCATGGCCCAGCTCACGGCGGACGGGAAGTCCATCGTGTTCATTTCCCACAAGCTGCGCGAGGTGAAGGCCGTCTCCGACGTGATCACCGTGATTCGTCGCGGCAAGGTGGTGGGGACCGCCGATCCCACGGCGTCGACCACGGAGCTCGCCTCCCTCATGGTGGGGCGCTCGGTGAACCTGACCCTGGACAAGCAACCGGCCACACCCGGCGAGGCGACCTTCGTGGTGCGGGACCTCACGGTGCAGGCCTCCAGCGGACAGCGCGTGGTGGACGGTTTGAGCTTCGAGGTGGCCGAGGGGGAGATCCTCGCCGTCGCCGGTGTGCAGGGCAACGGCCAGACCGAGCTGACCGAGGCCATCATGGGGCTGCAGAGCCACGTCAGCGGTTCCATCACGCTCGGCGGGCAGGAACTCGTGGGCCGCAGCGTGAAGCAGATCATCCACGCCGGAGTGGGATTCGTCCCCGAGGACCGCAGCGTGGACGGTCTCGTGGGCACGTTCTCCGTGGCGGAGAACCTGGTGCTGAACCGCTACGACACCGCACCCTTCGCGAAGGGGCTGTCCATGTCACCGTCGGCGGTGGAGAGCAACGCCGGTGAGAAGATCGCCGAGTACGACGTCCGGACGCAGTCGGCGTCCTCCGCCGCGGGAACGCTCTCGGGCGGCAACCAGCAGAAGGTGGTCATGGCGCGGGAGTTCTCGCGGCCGCTGAAGCTGTTCATCGCCTCGCAGCCCACCCGCGGCGTCGACGTCGGCTCCATCGAGTTCCTGCACCGGCGGATCGTGGCCGAGCGTGACAGTGGCACCCCCGTGATCATCGTCTCCACGGAGCTCGACGAGGTCCTGGAGCTCGCCGACCGCATCGCGGTGCTCTATCGCGGCCGCCTGATGGGGATCGTGCCCGGCACGGTTTCCCGTGACGTCCTCGGCCTGATGATGGCAGGCATGCCCGCCGACGAGGCGCTGGCCCAGTTCAACGACGTTCGAGAAGGAGACCTGTGAACCCGCAGCAGGACCGTCCGGCAGCACCGGACCAGGGTTCGTCCGGCCGCCGTAAGGCGAAGGACACCGCACGCCAGGAGGAGGTGCGCCTCGAGAACGCCGTCGAGACGGCCGACGGGGAGAAGCAGCCCCCCGCCGTTCCCGGGAACGCCTCCGGCCCGGCGCCCGAGTCCTCGCTCCTGGAGCGCGTGATGACCGGCAACGCCCTCGTGGCCTTCCTCTCCGTGGTGCTCTCACTGATCATCGGCGGTCTGCTCATCGCGGCCACCGACGAGGACGTCGCACGGACGTCGTCCTACTTCTTCAGGCGTCCGCAGGATTTGCTCGGTGCCGCGTGGTCCGCCGCCTCGGGTGCGTACATCGCGCTCTTCCAGGGCTCGGTGATCAACTTCCAGGCGGACTCCTTCTCCCGGATGATCTACCCGCTGACCCAGACCCTGACGGTGGCCACCCCGCTGATCTGTGCCGGGCTCGGTGTAGCGCTCGCCTTCCGCGCCGGCCTGTTCAACATCGGCGCCCAGGGCCAGATCCTCATCGGGGCGACCTTCGCCGCGTGGGTCGGGTTCACCCTGCACCTCCCGGTGGGCCTGCACCTCCTGCTCGTGGTGTTCGCCGGCCTGGTGGGAGGCGCTCTGTGGGGCGGTCTCGTGGGGCTGCTCAAGGCACGGACCGGCGCGCACGAGGTGATCCTCACCATCATGTTCAACTACATCGCCACGAACCTGGTGCTGTACCTGCTCACCACCCCCGGTTTCCAGCGGCCCGGCTCCACCAACCCGATCAGCCCGCAGCTGGACGCCAGCGCGCAGTACCCGCTGCTGCTGGGCTCGGCCTTCCGCCTCCACTGGGGCTTCGTGGTGGCGGTCCTCGCCACCGTCTTCGTGTGGTGGCTGCTCAACCGGTCCACGGTGGGCTTCGAGCTGCGCGCGGTGGGAGCCAACCCCAGTGCCGCCCGCACCGCCGGGGTCAGTGTGAACCGGGCGTACATCCTGGCCATGGCGATCGCCGGTGCCCTCGCCGGTCTCGCAGGCGTGGCGCAGGTGGCCGGCACGGAGCGGGTGCTGACCTCCGGGGTGGCCGCGAGCTTCGGCTTCGACGCCATCACCGTCGCCCTGCTGGGCCGGTCCTCCCCCTGGGGCACCTTCGCCGCGGGCCTGCTCTTCGGTGCCTTCCGTGCCGGCGGCGTGACCATGCAGGCGTCCACCGGCACGAGCATCGACATCGTCCTCGTGGTGCAGTCACTGATCGTCCTCTTCATCGCCGCGCCACCCCTCATCCGCGCACTCTTCCGGCTCCCCGCCCCGGGGTCGTCCCGGGCTCCCAAGCGCGGACCCGGGAAGCGCACCTCAGCCTCGACCGGAGCGGCCGCATGAGCACAGCAACCAGCACGCCTTCAACGACGGCCGGGGACCCGACCGTCCGGAGCTGGAAGAACCCGATCCTCCTGTCCGTCATGGCGCTCCTCGCGCTGTTCGTCTTCGCCCTCGGGGCGCCGCGCAACGACGTCACCTTCCGGCTGTCCGAGCAGACCGACGCGATCGTCCTGCCGTCGATCGTGGTCGACGCGACGCTGATCGGCTGGGTCGCCGCACTGGCACTGATCGCCCTGGCCGTCATCGCGGTCCTGCACACGCGGGCGGACCGGAAGATCCCCACCTGGATGCTGGCCGTCTTCTCGCTCCTGTTCCTGATCGCGTTCCTCACCTGGGTGGTGGGCAGCGCCCGGACTCCGAACGTGGCCCTCTACGGCCTGCTCGCCGGCTCGGTGACCCTCGCGGTCCCGCTCATCTTCGGTTCCCTCTCGGGTGTGCTCTGCGAGCGCTCCGGCGTGGTGAACATCGCCATCGAGGGCCAGCTGCTCTTCGGCGCCTTCGCCGCCGCGGTGGCCGCCTCGCTCTCGGGCAACGCCTTCGTGGGACTGTTCGCAGCAGCCGTCGCCGGGGTGCTCGTGTCCCTGGTGCTCGCCGTGTTCAGCATCCGCTACGTGGTCAACCA
>JASLBS010000282.1 GCA_030146405.1 Arthrobacter sp. | reverse complement strand
ATGATGTAGATGCCGTTGCGCTCGGTGAAGATGAAGCGCTTCATCTTCGGGTTCCAACGGCGGGTCTGGTGACCGAAGTGGACGCCGCTGTCGAGCAGCTGGCGCATGGTTACTACTGGCATGTTCTGCCTTTCTTCAGCTTCGGCTCTGGCGCTGGGCGCTGCCTGAAGCTTGTTGACGGTTGTCTCAGTACCCACCGGGGTGATGGGTACGTCCTGGCACCTGCTCGTCGTGATCGACGCTCCCTCCCTCCCGGACTTGTCCGGACCGCAGGGTGGGCGCTTCGGCATCCTGGTCGGATGCGGAATTGCAGGCACGCGTAGTCAGCTAGCGCATTCCATGGTCGATCCGGGCCGAGGCGCGGAAGGGTGGAAGCAGCGAACTGCTCGTGCAAGTGTACTACAGCGCCGGTGCCGGAATCCGCGCCGTCGAGGCGTCAGGCGGCTCCTGGTGGATGTCCACATAGCCCTGCCGGCTGATCGATCTCCACCGGCGGGACGGCAGGATTCCACCATGCGCACCGTGAAGATCCCGCATCCAACCCACCGGCCGGAGGACTCCGCGGTCATGCGTGCACCAGTGCGGTCCTCGATCCCGCACCAGGGAACCACCGCGGAAGCGGACGGCCGGGGCATGGGCTCACGCGTCAGGCCGGGGACCCTGCACTCTTCGCTTCGGCGCCTGCTCGGCGATCCCGCCGCCACTGTTCTCCGCATCATTCTCGTGATGATGCTCCTCCAGCTCGGCGGGCCGGCGCTTCCCGCGAACGGTGTCCCGACGGATGGTCCGGGACGGGCCGGCGCTGTCTCCCTACTCGACGGACGATCGCCGGCCGGCTTCGTCCCCGAATGGTCCTGGCCCCTCCACCCGGCACCGAAGGTGCTCCGGCTGTTCGACAAGCCTGCGCAGAACTGGAAGAGGGGCCATCGGGGCGTGGATCTGGCCGTGGGTGCGGCACTCCCGGGATCCGTGGTGAGCCCTGCCGCCGGAGTGGTCTCCTTCGCCGGAACGGTGGTGGACCGCGGCGTGGTGTCGATCGACCACGGCGGCGGGCGGATCAGCAGCTTCGAACCCGTCGACCCGCTGGTGGTCAAGGGACAGCGGATCGCCGAGGGAGAGCTGGTGGCCACGGTCACCGTGCCGGCGACAGGAGGCACGGGCGGGGTCCACTGCAGCGAGTCCTGCCTGCACTGGGGAGTGCGGGTGGACGGCGATTACGTGGACCCGCTGGGTCTCGTGATGGACCGCCGTCCCTCGGTACTCCTCCCCCTGAACGAGTGACCCGGGCGTCCGGTGGAGCATCCCCACCGGATCGCCGAACGTTGCTGCTGCGGAGGGCGTGCCGATCAGACGAAGGCGGAGATACCCGTGATCGACCGACCGACCACCAGGGTGTTCACTTCCTGGGTGCCTTCGTAGGAGTAGATCGCCTCGGCGTCGGAGAAGATCTTCGCCATCTCGTAGTCGGCGATGATCCCGTTCCCACCGAGTACGTTCCGGCCCGCCGCGACGCTCTCACGCATGCGCGCCGTGGTGAACGCCTTGGCGAGGGCCGACTGCTCGTCCTTCGCCTGACCTGCGTCCTCGAGCTGCGAGAGCCGCACCATCATGCCCATCGAACTCATGGCGTTGCCGAGGATCTGGACGAGCTGCTGCTGCACGAGCTGGAAGCTCGCGATCGGCCGGCCGAACTGTTCGCGTTCCACGGCGTACCTCCGGGCCACGTCGAAAGCGGCGAGTTGCTGGCCCACCGCCTGCCAGCCGACGGCCAATCGCGTCACCTTGAGCACCTTGTTGGTGTCCCGGAAACTGTTGGCGCCCTTGAGGTGGTAATCGTCGGAGATCACGACGTCGTCGAGCACGATGTCCGCGTTCTCCACGGTCCGGAGCGCAATCTTGTTCTCGATCTTCGTCGCGGTGTAGCCGGGGGTCTTCGTGTCCACCAGGAATCCCTTGACCTGGTTGTCCGCAAGATCTCGGGCGTAGATGACCACCCAGTCGGAGAACGTGGCGTTGCCGATCCACCGCTTGGCACCGTTGAGGATCCAGGTGTTCCCGTCGCGGCGGGCCGTGGTGCGTGTTCCGCCTGCCACGTCGGAGCCGCCGAGTGGCTCGGTGAGTCCGAAGGCGCCGATCTTCCTCAGCGCGTAGATGTCCGGCAGCCACTCCTCCTGCTGCTCCTTGGACGCCAGCGCCTCGATGGAGCCCGTGAACAGTCCGTCGTGGACACCCAGGAAGGTGGCGATCGACGTGTCCGCCCGGGTGAACTCCGCATGCACGATCCCGGCGAAGAGATTGGAGTAGCCCTGGCGGTACACGGGACTCACAGGGTCGAGTTCGGCGACCCTGGGGATGAACTCCTGCGGGAAGACCCCCTGGTTCCACCAGGTGACCGCGTTCGGCCGCACTTCCCGGGCAAGCCAGGTGCGGATGTCCTCCAGCCGGGAGCGCTCCTTGTCGGAGAGGAGTTCCTCGAAGGCGTAGAAGTCCCCGTCCGCGTACGGAAGGTTGTTGAGATCGATCGACGTCTTGCTCATGAATTTTCCCTCACTCCGGTCATCGGCGACCAGCCATTTCTGGATTCCGCTCTTGCTCGAGGGCTCACGCATCCCCTGCATTTATGTTACCCGTCAGTAACATGAGTGCGCCACCGCGAACTCGGGGATCAGACGGAACGGCTGGAGCCCCTGGAAACGCCTCAGGCGCCGTTCGCGATGCGGACGGCGCCTGATCTGGAACCTACCGGACCCGGAAGTAGGGCTGCTGGGGCTTGAACCCAGGACAAACGGATTATGAGTCCGCTGCTCTAACCAGCTGAGCTACAGCCCCTCAGGGGTGGACACCCCGCGCGCTGATCCCGTCCGAAGCCGTGGGACTGTTCAACGGGGGCTCCTGCGCAGCTTTCAGTGTAGTCGGGCGATCGCGCAGGCTCAGCCCTGCTCCGACATCTCGGCGCGTTGTTGCTTCACCTGCCGGGCGGAGAGCGTGCCGTAATAGAGGCCCTCGAACGTCGCAAGCGTGGAGTGGATGTCATGCCGGCCCACCATGGCCCGGCTGGCGCGACCCATCGCCTGCTGTTCCTTCTCCGGTAGCTCGAGGATCTCGGTGATGCGGCGGGAGAGCTGTTCGGCATCTCCGGGCGGGAACAGGAAGCCGTTCTCGCCGTCGGAGACCAGGTGGGGCAGTGCCATCGCATCGGCGAGGAGCACGGGCGTGGAGGCCGACATCGCCTCGAGGGTCACGAGCGACTGCAGCTCGGCGGTACCGGGCTGGCAGAAGATCGAGGCACGCAGGTAACTGCTGCGGAGTTCGTCGTCGTCGATCAATCCCCGGAAGGTGACGCGGTCACGGATGCCGAGGCGTACCGCCTGCGCCTGCAGGGCCGCCTTCACCTCGCCACCACCCACGATCTCGAGGTGGACGCCCAGGTGCTCGGGGGTCCGGGCCACCGCGTCGATCAGCACGTCCACGTGCTTCTCCTCGGCGAGACGGCCGACGAACAGGACGGTGGGATGCTCGGAGGGCTGCAGGTGTTCCCCCGGCTGGAGCTCGTACGCGGCCGAGTCGATCCCGTTGGAGACGGGCAGCACGTCGTCGAGCCTCGCGTACTTCACCATGGCCTCGGCGGCGAGCGGCGTAGGTGTGGTCACCGCTGCAGCCCTGCCCATCAGCTTGCCCATGTCGCGCCAGGAGTTCCTCGCGACGATCCGCTTGAACCAGGCGGGGAAGGGCAGGAAGGGGTTGATGTTCTCGGGCATGAAGTGATTCGTGGCGACCACGCGGATGCCGCGTCGCACCGCCTCGTACAGGGTGTACTGGCCCACCATGTAGTGGCACTGGATGTGCACCACGTCCGGCTGGACGCGATCGAAGAGCATGCTGATGTCCCGCTTGATCTCCCAGGGATAGCAGATGCGCCAGTAGTCGTGCGTGGGGACGCTGTGCGAACGGAGGCGGTGCACCGTCCACTCGGCGCCCCCCTCGGTGAAGCTCGCCCCGTTGGAATCGCGCGGCGCGAGCACGTGGACCGCATGTCCTCGGCGGGCCATCCCCTTGGCCAACCGGTAACCGAACTGAGCCGCACCGTTCACGTTGGGCGGGTAGGTGTCCGCTGCGATCAGGATGGTCAGAGGCTTGTGGTCAGCCGGGAAACTCACGGGTTGATCCCCTACGTCGGTGTGCTGGACAGAGTTGTCTGGTGTCAACGCTGCCGCTTGGCGACATCGGGGTGATGGCGCGAGAGCGTGACGACCCCAACGATAGCAACGAGGGCGGCCACACCCATGGCCACGGCGATCACGGTACGCACCTCGGGCTGGAGCTCGTTGAGGATGGTGATGCCCACGGCGATACCCACGATCGGATCGATGACGGTGAGTCCGGCGATCACGAGGTCGGGCGGGCCGGTGGCATACGCGCTCTGCACGAACCAGGCGCCGAGGACTGCCGCAGCAACCAGCGCCACGAGGGTGGGGACCGGCACATTGAGGAGAAGGCGGCCGTTCGGGTCCAGGACATGGCCCGCCACGATCTTGGTGAGTACGGCGACGAAGCCGAACAGCACCCCCGCCCCCAGGATGTAGGCGAAGGCGTTGAGCCTGCGCCTGCCGATGACCGCCAGCGAACCGAACACGGCCACGGCGGCAGTCAGGAGGAGTACGACCGAGACTTCCTGGTCGTGGTTCACGGAGTGGTTCTCCCGCGTCACCTTGACCGCGAGCAGCACGAAGAGGGCACTGCCGCTGACACAGGCGGTGATCGCCCCTACCGTGGGTCCGTTCATCCGGATGCCCTGGTCGTGCGAATTCACGATCGTGGTGATCACCAGGGCGATCGCCCCGATCGGCTGCACCACGGTCAGACTCGCCATGCTGAGGGCGACGACGTTCAGCGCGGTCCCCGTGCCGAGGAGCGCGAGTCCGAGCAACCACCGGGGGTTGGTGAACAAACGCACCAGTCCGGAGGACTTGAGGGACGATCCACCCGTATCGGCCCGGACGGCGCTTCCCTGCCGCTGCGCTCCGAACGCCAGGAAGACCGCGCCCATGAGCGCCAGTCCGATCGCCACGAACATCACGACGGCGACTCGGGCAATCTCGTGCGGGGCCGGAGCCGGGAAGAACCCAGCAGGGGCTTCAGAGGGGAGGTCGGCCTGGTCCGACGGGGCGATCGGGTCTGTGCGGGGTACATCGGTAGCAGCGGCGTCGCTGCCGCCCTGCATCCGCTCCCGGGGTGCACCGCACCCCTGCTCGATCCCATCACCCACGCCTCCACACCCATTATGCAGTGAGGCGGCCGCCCTCCCGCGTCATGGACCACCCGGAGTGGTCCATGGCGCGGGCGGACGGCCGCCCCGGGCGTGCTACTTCGTCAGGAGCCTGCGCAGCATCACGATGATCGCGGCCACCGAGGCCGCGAGGACGCTGAGCGGCTTCCACCGGTTCGCCACGGTGGTGTTGAGGGGAACCTCCCGCCGGACGGCGACGGCAGCTACGGCTTCGTTCCCGTTCCCGCCCTTGTTCGACGAGCCGCCCGAACCGCCGCGCTTCGCCTTCTCGAAACGGGACTTGACGTCCACCCGGGCTCCGAGGGAGTCCCTGGCGTCCGCGATGTGCGTACGACGCTCGCCCGAGCGGCCACGCAGCTCCTCGTAGGACGGCTTCGGTTCCTTGGGCTTCGAGTCCTTGCCCTCGTCGTCCTTGTCCTTCTTGTCGTCCTTCTTCTCGTCCAGCGTCGCCGGATCGAAGCTGCGCCCTTCCTTCAGCACCCCGAGGTCGTAACGAAGGCCGCGGATCGCGTCCTGCGGGACCAGTGGGAGCTGCTTCTTGAGCCGCGAGACGCCGATCAGGGCGAGCACGCCGCCGATCACGAGGAAGAGCACGGCGACCAGGAGAGCCGCCAGCCAGGCCGGCATGATCTCTGCGAGGCCCATGATGGCCGCGACGACGAGCGCGATGGCGAAGAACAACACCATGATCAGTGCGACGACGAGGAAGGCGGCTGCGATGCCGGCCTTGATCCCCTTCTGCTTCATCTGCTCGAGGGCGATCGACACCTCGTCGCTGATCTGGCGTGGCGTCAGGCGCGCCAGAAGTTTGATGATCCCCAATAACGAGAGCGAGCCCGTGGACCGCCTGCCGCGCGTACTAGCCGAGCTGTTCATAGGCCCTGCCTCCATTCGTGAGTTTGCTGTGAAGTCGCTGAACCAAAATTACCACCGGGTGCGCGTGCAGGTTCTGTCGGGTCGGGCACACCCCTTCCGGCGGTGGCCCTCCCCTGATCGCCATCGAGCGTGCTAGGGCTGCTTGGTGCTCGCCATCTCCGCATTGTCCTCGAGATCCTTCCCCATGAATTCCGGGAGTTTGGTGCGCACGAAGAAGAAGGAGAGCACCGCGAACACCGTGAACGCCGCGTACATGACCCAGAGCGCCAGGTTCTCGCTGACCCAGGGGAAGCTGAGGGTCACGATGAAGTTGAAGATCCAGTTCACCATCGTCGCCACACCGAGTGCGATCGAACGGATGCGGTTCGGGAACATCTCGCCCAGCGTCACCCACATCACGGGGCCCCAGGTCGCTGCGAAGAAGATCACGAACAGATTGGCCCCGACCAGGGCGATCGGTCCCCAGGCTCCGGGAAGGGCGATGTCGTCGCCGGTGCCCTGCGCCTGGAAGAAGGCGAGCGTGGCCGCGAACAGTCCGATCGCCATACCGACCGAACCGACCAGCAGCAGTTTCCGGCGTCCGATGCGGTCCACGAAGAAGATGGCCACGAAGGTCATGGTCAGGTTGATGACGGAGGTGATCACCGACGTCGTGAAGGAGTCGCTCTCGCTGAAGCCGACCGACTGCCACAGGGTGGTGGAGTAGTAGAAGATGGCGTTGATGCCCACCAGCTGCTGGAGGGCGGCGATCGCCATACCGATCCACAGGATGGGCTGCAGGCCGAAGGACGGGCCCCTCAGGTCGCGGTAGCTCGCACGGCCCTCCTGCTCGAAGCTCTCCCTGATCTGGCTGATCTTCCCGGTGGTGTCCCTGACCCCGGACACGCGGGACAGGACGCGGGCGGCTTCCTTGTCCCGGCCGGCCCGGATCAGGAACTGGGGGGATTCCGGGATCACGAGGGCGAGGATTCCGTAGACGACGGCGGGAACCACACCTACGAGGAGCATCCAGCGCCAGGCCGTGAGGCCCCACCAGAGTTCGTTCCCCGCCCCGCCGGCCGCGTTCGCGAGTGATGCATCGGAGAGCAGTGCGGCGAAGATGCCCACCGTGATGGCGAGCTGCTGCACCGAGGCGAGAGCACCGCGCCACTTCGACGGCGCGATCTCCGCGATGTAGCCGGGGACGATGACGGACGCGAGGCCGATCGCCAGTCCGCCCACCAGGCGCCAGGCCATGAGGTCCCACTCGGAGAAGGCGTACGCGGACCCGAGGGAGTTCACCGTGAACAGGATCGCCGCCGCCACCATGACCTTCTTGCGGCCCCACCTGTCGGCCAGGCCGCCTGCGAACCAGGCGCCGGCAGCGCACCCGAGGAGGGTGATGGCCACGGTGAAGCCGAGCACCCCTGCGGTGAGATCGAAGTCTGCCTGGATGGAGTCCACGGCGCCGTTGATCACGGCCGTGTCGAAACCGAACAGGAGACCGCCCACCGCCGCTGCGATGGTGATGCCGATGACCTTCACGAGGTGCCGTGGTGATTGCTCTGTCTCCGGGACGGCGGCCTGCTCACTCATGTTCTTTCTCCCTGTTCTTGTTCGACCCTGATCACCCTACGTCCATCGGAAGCTTGCTGAGCAAGGGGGTTCCTCCGAAGCGCAACCTTTTCCTGCAGTACCCGACGGTTGACGTCGCCCATAGGATGGACTCGGCTTTGATTCGCCCCAGCAACCATTTGCTCGCAACCCGCGCGGATGGTGTGCCCCTCACCCCGCCCCGCCATCGTCGCCGGTACGCGGCGGCAGTCGAAGCAGTCCCGCTCCACCCGCAGGTCCCGTTCCGTGAGGCAGCATCTTGAGCACCATCACCCATCCCGGCGATTCCCTCTCCCGCCGCGAGAAGATCGTCTACGTCATCGTCCTCGGGGCGCTGACGGCGCTGGCCCCGTTCACCATCGACCTCTATCTCCCGGCGTTCCCCGCGTTGCAGAGCGATTTCGGCGTCACCGAGGCCGCGGTGCAGCTGACACTCACCGGAACCATCATCGGGTTCGCGGGTGGTCAGCTGCTGGTGGGCCCGTTGAGCGACAAGATCGGCCGCAGGCTCCCCCTGATCCTGGCGACGACGCTGCACGTGGGTGCTTCGATCGGCGCCGCCTACTCCGATGACATCAACACGCTCATGCTGTTCCGCGTCCTCCAGGGTGTGGGGGCGGCGGGCAGCGGGGTGGTGGCGATGGCGATGGTCCGCGACCTCTTCGGCGGCTACGCGCTCGTACGGATGCTGTCCTACATGGCACTGGTCAACGGCATGGCGCCCATCTTCGCGCCCCTGATCGGTTCCCAACTGCTCCAGCTGTTCCCCTGGCCCGGCATCTTCTGGTTCCTCGCGTGCTACGGCGTGCTCGTGATCGTCGCCGTCTCGCTGTTCATCATCGAGACCCTGCCCAGGGAGGATCGCCGAAACTCCGGGCTCACCGCAGTCCAGCGGTACAGGGCGGTGCTCGGCGACCGCATCTTCGTCGGGATCCTCCTGGTGGGCGGGATGAACTTCTCGGGGCTCTTCTCCTACCTGTCCGCCTCGCCGTTCCTCTTCCAGGGACCCTACGGGTTCGATGAGCAGCAGTTCGGGGCCCTGTTCGCGGTGAACTCGCTCGGGATCGTCACGGGCGTGCAGGTCAGTGCGCGCATCATGAGGCGGGTGGGACCGCAGTGGGTCATCGCCGGCGCCACCGCCCTCCAGCTCACGATGGCGCTGCTGATCGTCGCCTTCGACCAGCTGGGGCTCGGCTTCTGGGGGACGGCGATACCGCTCTGGTTCTACATCCTGGGGACGGGCTTCATCTTCCCCTGCGTCCAGGTGCTCGCACTGATCAACAACGGCGCACAGGCCGGCACGGCCGCTTCGCTGCTCGGCGCGGTCACGTTCGGGATGGCCGGCGTGATCTCACCGTTGGTCGGTCTGCTGGGCGACGGCATCGACTCGGCGACCCCGATGGCCCTCGTGATGGCCGCCTGCATCTTCCTCGCCGTGGTGTTCCTGTGGGGGGTCGTCCGGCCACGGCGAGTACCCTCGCTGCAGTAGGCGCCGGGCCACGACGGCCGGTTCCTCAGGCCGTTGCCGGCGCTTCCTCGGGCATCGCTTCTGCGGTCCTGGCGATGTTCCGGGCCATCGAGCTGAAGATGAAACCGTGGAAGGGCAGGACGGCGAGCCAGTACAGGCGCCCGGACAGTCCCTGGGGGAAGAACACCGCGCGCTGGTAGTAGGCACTGCCGGACCCGTCCGGTTCCACCCTCAGTTCCAGCCAGGCCCGACCGGGCACCTTCATCTCCGCACGCAACCGGAGACGGTTACCCCGGACCAGTTCCTCCACGCGCCAGAAGTCGAGCGCCTCCCCCGTCAGCAACTGGTTCGGGTCACGCCGCCCGCGCCTCAGCCCCACGCCGCCGGCGATCTTGTCCATCCAGCCCCGGGCGGCCCATCCCACGGGCCAGGAGTACCAGCCGTTCTCGCCGCCGATCCCCTCGACCACGCTCCACAGCTTCTCGGGTGAGGCCGTGGAGTTGTAGGTCTGGACGTCGGTGAAGACGGTGTGCCCCGCCCACTGGGGATCGGAGGGGAGCGGATCGGCCTCCGTGTCCACCTGGGACGCGCCGGCCCAGCTCGTCTCCACTTCTCCCCCGCGCATCTTGCCGAGCGCCAGGTCCACCGCCCTGCGGTACCCGGTGAGGCCGCCCTCGGGAACGGGCACGTACTGGTCGATGTCGTGCTCCGAGGTGACGGCGTCGTGCTGCAGGGACTCGATCAACGGCATGGCCATGGCGCGCGGGATCGGGGTCACGAGGTTGACCCAGTGCCCGGCCAGGCGGGGGGTGAGAACCGGGAGGGCGAGGATCTTGCGGTGGGGCAGGCCGGCCGCAGCGGCGTACTCGTTCATCATGTCGGCGTAGGTGAGCACTTCCCGCGACCCGATGTCGAAGGTGCGGTTCAGGCCCTCCGCCAGGTCGAGCGCGCCCACGAGGTAGTGGATCACGTCCCGGACCGCGATCGGCTCGATGGTGTTGAGCACCCATCGGGGTGCGGGCATCACCGGCAGGACGTCGGACAGGTGGCGGATCATCTCGAAGGAGGCGGAACCCGACCCGATGACCACTCCGGCCTGGAAAGCGATCGTGGGCGTGCCCGACTCGAGGAGCACCTTGCCCACCTGGGTCCGCGAGCGCATGTGGGTGGAGAGCTCCACGCCTTCGGGATGGAGACCGCCGAGGTACACGATGCGCCGTATTCCCGCCTCGCCGGCGGCCTCCGCGACGGTATGGGCGATCTCCGCCTCACGCTTGTCGAAGTCCTTGCCCGAGCCCATCGAGTGCACCAGGTAGTAGAGCGTGTCCACGCCCCGGCTGACCTCGCGCATGGTGTCGGCGTCCTGCAGATCTCCCTGCACGATGTCCACGGAGGAGGCCCAGGGCACGTCCTTGAGCTTCTGCGGCGACCGGACGACGACGCGCACGGCCCGTCCGTCCGCGACCAGCTTGGTGACGAGCCGGCCCCCGATATATCCCGTGGCTCCCGTGACCAGAATGAGCTTGCCGTCGTTGTCCATGGGCACAGCCTACGTCGGCGCCCTGACACTGCCCGTGGATCTGGCGGCGCGATGGGGTCCCGGAGCAGGGGCTGCACGGGCGCACGGGAACAGTTCCACCGGTACGGGCATGCGGCAACGGGTTGATCGCCACGGATCCGCCGGGAGGCGACATGAGAAAAGCCCCTGACCGGTGTCTCCACTGGTCAGGGGCTTCTGTGCTCCTCCGACTGGACTTGAACCAGTAACCCTTCGATTAACAGTCGAATGCTCTGCCAATTGAGCTACGGAGGAAAGCGCAGGTATTACATTACAGACGTTCCCCGATGAAGTGAAATCGGCGCGGCCTCAGTCCGATCGGAGCTCACGCCGCTGCATCTCGAGCCCCATGAGGTCGCGTTGCAGGGCCGTGTAGAGCTCCGGGTCCGACGCCGGATCCATCCGCTGGAGCTGACCGAGCTTCTCCGCTTTCTGCTGGGTGATGCGGAGCTCCGTGAGCCGGTTCAGGATGTCCCGGCAGTAGCTCACCATGGCCTCGGCGTCCTTGGCGGGTAGAGGCCGCACGGCGAGTTCACTCACCAGTGGACGCAGCACGTCCGGGACGCCCTCGCGGATGGACTCCACCCACCTGGACAGTTCCGCGCCCGCTGCCCCCGCCGCCAGGACGGCGGTGTGGAGTGCCTCGTAGACGGGCGTGGAGAAGCGGGACGTGGAGAAGCTCTCCCACTGCGGGCGGGTCAGCGAGGTGGGCTGCTGGAGTACCACCTCGAGGGCCTCGCGCTCCATCCGCGCGATCGGGTCGCGCGGATCGGGGCGCTCGTAGAACGGCTCGTCCGGGGAGCCCTGCGCGGGCTCTGCGGTACCGCCCCCCTGCTGGCCCTGCGCCTGCTCCCCGGAGCCCCTGGTGGAGTTGGTGGAACGGCTGGGGTTGGTGGAGCTGGTGGCCCGCCGGGCTGCTGCTGCCACGGCCCGTGCCACCTGGTCCTCCCCCACGTACTGCATACCGAGCCAGCGCGAGAGCTCCCGCGTGTAGGTGGAGCGCAGTGACACGTCCCGGATCTGCGCCACGATCGGGGCGGCGTGCCGCAGGGCCTTGACCTGCCCCTCGCCCGAGGAGAGGTCGAAGTTCTCGAAGGACGCCTTGATGGCGAACTCGAAGAGCGGGCGCCGGTCCGCGATCAGCGCGCGCACGGCGTCGTCGCCCCCGCTCTGCCGCAGGTCACAGGGGTCCGCACCGGAGGCCTCGACGGCCACGTAGGTCTGCGAGGTGAACCGCTGGTCCTCCTCGAAGGCGCGCAGTGCTGCCTTCTGCCCGGCGGCGTCTCCGTCGAAGGTGAAGATCACCTCGCCGCCGGTGCCGTCGTCGGAGAGGAGCCTGCGGGCGATCTTGATGTGGTCGGTGCCGAACGCCGTGCCGCACGTGGCCACGGCGGTGCCCACGCCGGCCAGGTGGCAGGCCATGACATCGGTGTACCCCTCCACCACGACGAGCTGCCGGTTCTTCGCGATGTCCCGCTTGGCGAGGTCGATCCCGTAGAGCACCTGCGACTTCTTGTAGAGAGAGGTCTCCGGCGTGTTGAGGTACTTCGGACCCTGGTCGTCCTCGTGGAGCTTGCGCGCGCCGAAACCTACGGTGTCGCCGGTGATGTCACGGATGGGCCACATGAGCCTGCCACGGAAGCGGTCGTAGAAGCGCCCCGCGTTGCTCGACGACGCACTGAACATGCCCGTCAGCTTCAGCTCGTCGAGCGTGAACCCGCGGCCCGTGAGGTGGGTCAGCAGCGTGTCCCAGCCCTGCGGCGCGTAGCCGACGCCGAACTGCTCGGCGGCCGCCCGGTCGAAGCCGCGCTCCTGCAGGAACTGCCGCGCGGTGCCGGCGCCCTGCGTGAGGAGCTGGTCGCGGAAGAACTCGGCCGCGATCTTGTGCGCGTCGAGCAGGCGCTGCCGCTTCCCCACGTCCTCGCGCCGCGGGCCGGTGCCGCCGTCCTCGTAGTGCAGCTCGAAGCCGATACGCGCCGCGAGCTTCTCGACGGTCTCGCTGAAGGTGGTGTGGTCCAGCTTCTGCACGAAGGAGATGACGTCTCCTCCCTCGCCGCACCCGAAGCAGTGGTACGAAC
>JASLBS010000159.1 GCA_030146405.1 Arthrobacter sp. | reverse complement strand
ACCAGGAGCAGCGCGGGCAGCTGAATGGTGCTGCCAGCTCCACCGGCGACGCGGTTCAGGGTAACGAAGTCTCCAACGGAAACCTTCTCTTGGCGGCCGCCTGCGCGGACAATCGCGTACACCACTTGGGAACTCACTTCTCTCGAAAATCTTGACTTCTGATGGAAAAACCTCGGTGCGCATCGGCAGCAATCCTGGAGGTTGCTCTTCTGATCGGCCCGCGCCGTGCGTCCCCCGTACCCGAGCCCGAGGGCTGCGTGTACCAGATGGACATCCTGCACGGATGCTGCCGGACATGCCGGTTAACAGGCGAGTGCACCGAGGGTCAAGATTACGTCAGTACGGTATCTTCCCGCAAATCAGCCGCCCTGCCCGGCGCGGCGGAACCCGCGTGGATCCGCGGCGCATCGAAGAAGTCGCGCTCATAGAGGGCCGACCATCGGAAGGCCAGCAGCATGGCCTCCCGCTCCGCCCTCGACGCCCGCCGGTACGCCTGATCCGCGAGATCCCTGACCCGGGACGTGGCCGCGGCGAACTCCGGATCCACGTAGGTGGCGATCCACTCGGCGTACGGATGTCCCGCAGGGGATCCCCCGCGTCCTCCCGACGTCCCCCCGATCACGCTCGACAGAATGTGCTCACCCACGGCGGCATAGAGCCAGAAACAGGGCAGCACCGCCGCCACGAGCTCCCCGTAGGAGCCGGTACCCGCGGTGGCGCGCAGGTGATCACAGTAGGCACGCGTCACGGGTCCCGCTCCTTCGTCGGCAGGCTCCGATCCCGCCTCCCGCGCGAGCCAGGTGCGGTGCAGTTCCGCTTCGGTGACCAGGCACGAGCTGGCGGCGGACAACCAGAACAACTGCTCCTCCTCGCCGGGTGCGGCGGCGGCGGTCCGCGCGAGCACGGCCGAGTACTCCCGGAGGTACAGGGCGTCCTGGCGCAGGTAGTAGGCGAAGTCCGACGGCGGCAGCGTGCCGCCGGTGAGTCCGGTGATGAAGGGCAGCGCGAGGATCTCCGCCCGGATCGCGGCCGACTCCCGCCAGGCGCGGTCGGTGAACCGTTCCTGGAGGTCCGGATCGGCCAGGGCATGGAAGTGGTTGACGGGCCCGCTACCCGATCCGACAGAGAGGAGGTGGGAGGTACGGAGAGCGCCCTCGAGCCAGGACTTGGCCTCCTGCACGGCGGTGGTCCAGCTACCGGTCACGGCGTACCGTGTCGCTATTGCCGAGGAGAGCGAGCAACCGGTGCCGTGCGAGCCGGCGCCCGGGACACGAGCGCCGTCGAACACCACGGTGTCCTCCGCCCCGGTGGGTGGTACGAGCGCGTCCGGGCACCGCTCCCCCGTCAGATGCCCACCCTTGACGAGCACCCGGGTGCCGATCCTCGCGGCCAGCACCGCACCCTGCTGCAGCGCGACCGTCCACGACTCCGCCGGCTCGGTGCCGAGGAGCACGGCCAGTTCCGGGATGTTGGGCGTCACCAACGATGCTCGACGCGCGAGGTCCAGCACGGCGCGCACGGCGTCCTCGTCCAGGAGCCGCGCGCCACTCGTGGCCACCATGACGGGGTCGAGGACCACCGCCGGCGGTTGCACGGCATCCAGCCACTCGGCCACCGAGCAGGCTATCTCCGCGGAGCCGAGCATGCCGATCTTGACGGCGTCGATGGTGATGTCGCTGCTCACGGCGTCGAGCTGCTGACGCAGGAACGGGGACGGCGGAGTGTGGACGCCTGTGACTCCGAGCGTGTTCTGCGCGGTCAGCGCCGTCACTGCGGCCATGGCGAAACCACCGGAGGCGGCGATGCTCTTGATATCCGCCTGGATGCCGGCGCCGCCGCTCGGGTCCGAGCCGGCGATACTGAGGATATTGGGGATCCGCGGGGCCTTGCCCTCGCCGGTCTCCATTGCACGCGTGTCCATGGCTGACATCCCTCCGCTAGTTCCGGGCGCCGTGCGCCCGCTAGATCAGGTTCGACGGGTGTGTTCTCAGCTCTCCGGATGGAGGGCACCCCGTGTCAGGACCCACCCTATAGCAGTGGTCCGCCAGCGGTGTCGACGCTGCAGGAACGCAGAAGGCCGGGGTTGGTCACCCCGGCCTCCGCCGTCCGTACCGGCAGGAGCCGGCGTCCTGCGCCCTACAGTTCGGAAGCGGGAATTCCCACCCCGAACATGATCGGCTCGGCGGCCGCCGCCCCGGAGGCGCGGGGGGTGGTCACCACTTTCGCGACATGACGGGTCCCTGCGGGCTCCGCTGCCGGTTCCGCGCCCTGCGTCTCGATCGCCGTGTCGGCGGCACCCTGGGCGCTCCGGGCGACGCGTCGGCGGGGCCGTGCCCGAGGTGCCGGGGGCTCCTCGGCGGCCGCGGCTTGCGCGACCGGTGCTTCCTGGACACCGTCCGCGGTCTTCTGTCCGGGACCTCTACCGGCGCTGCCGCTGGTGTCGGCAGGCTCCGGTGTGCGATTGAAGGCTTCGCTGAGGCTGTCGAGCGTCAGGCGCGAGGACGGAACGTCCTCGACGTCGTTCTGCTCGGGCCTGCGGCCGTCCGCGCGCGGCAGCGTCACGGTCTCACCATTGATGGTGAGCACCGCCTCGGTCACCTGGACGTCCGCCGGGGTGGAGGGCTGCCCCGCCGGTTCCTCGTGGGCGGAGTGCGTTGCCGCAGCGATGCTGGCCAGTGCCGCCCGCGCAGCCTCGGCCTTCGCCGCCCGCTCGGGGTTGTCCTCGACGGCGGGAGTGGGCTGGGGAGCCATCTCCTCCTGCTGCTGGTTCCCGCGGCCCCGGTTGCGCTTGCGCTCACTCCGCGACGGCTTGTCCTGGTTCGTCTGCTGCTGGCTCTCCGGCGCCCCGGAGTGGCGGCGGTGCTCCACCGGCTCCATGTGGGTGATGACACCGCGCCCTGCACAGTGCTCGCATTCCTCGCCGAACACCTCCAGCAGACCGGTCCCCATGCGCTTGCGGGTCATCTGGACGAGCCCCAGGGAGGTCACCTCCGCCACCTGGTGCTTGGTCCGGTCGCGGCCCAGGCACTCGACGAGGCGTCGCAGCACGAGGTCGCGGTTCGCCTCGAGCACCATGTCGATGAAGTCGATCACGATGATGCCGCCGATGTCGCGGAGCCTGAGCTGCCGAACGACCTCCTCTGCGGCTTCGAGGTTGTTCTTGGTGACCGTCTCCTCGAGATTTCCGCCACTGCCGGTGAACTTACCGGTGTTGACGTCCACCACGGTCATCGCCTCGGTGCGGTCGATCACCAGCGAACCACCCGACGGCAGGTAGACCTTCCGGTCCAGGGCCTTGGAGATCTGCTCGTCGATGCGTGAGGCCGAGAAGATGTCCTCCTCGCTGGTCCACTTCTCGAGCCTGCCCACGAGGTCGGGTGCGACGTACATGACATAGGCCTCGATGGTGTCCCAGGCCTCCTCACCGGAGACCACGAGCTTCGAGAAGTCCTCGTTGAAGACGTCGCGGACCACCTTGATGGTGAGGTCCGGCTCGCCGTAGAGCAGTTCGGGCGCGAGGGCCTTGGTGGAGCCGGCCTTCCGCTCGATGTCCTCCCACTGCGCCCGCAGTCGGTTGATGTCGTGGGTCAGCTCCTCCTCGCTGGCTCCCTCGGCGGCGGTCCGCACGATCACGCCCGCGTTCTCCGGCAGGCGGTCCTTGAGAATGCGCTTGAGCCGGTTGCGCTCGACATCCGGCAGCTTGCGGGAAATACCCGTCATGGAGCCGCCCGGCACGTAGACCAGGTAGCGTCCCGGCAGCGAGATCTGGCTGGTGAGCCGCGCGCCCTTGTGTCCCACCGGGTCCTTGGTGACCTGCACCAGCACGGGGTCGCCGGATTTCAGGGCGAGTTCGATCCGCCGCGGCTGGCCGTCCAGCCCGGCCGCGTCCCAGTTGACCTCACCGGCGTACAGCACGGCATTGCGGCCCCGTCCGATGTCGATGAAGGCGGCCTCCATGCTCGGCAGGACATTCTGTACCTTCCCCAGGTACACGTTGCCGATCAGGGAGTCCTGCTGGGTCTTCGACACGAAGTGCTCGCCGAGGATGCCGTCCTCCAGCACACCGATCTGGATCCTGTCATCGCGCTGCCGCACGATCATCTGCCGGTCCACGGACTCCCGGCGGGCCAGGAACTCCGCCTCCGTGATCACCTGGCGGCGGCGCCCGGTGTCGCGGGAATCCCGACGGCGCTGCTTCTTGGCCTCGAGGCGGGTGGAGCCGCGGACGCTGGTCACGCCGTCCGATCCCGGTTCGCCGTTCTGGCGGGGGGCGCGGACACGGGTGACCGTGTTGGGCGGGTCGTCGTCGTCGCCACCGGTGAGCTCGAGGTCCTGGTCACCACGGCGGCGACGACGACGGCGACGTGACGTGACGCCCGCTCCGTCGTCGGGCCCGGCGGACCCGGCACCGTCCTCCGATGTCTCCGCCTCCGTGGAGCCCGTCTCGGCGGATGCGGAATCGCTGCGGTTCCTGCTGCGGCCGCGTCGGCTGCGTCGTGATCGACGGCCCGATTCCTCGGCATCCTCGGACGCGGCGTCGCCGTCGTCCTCGACCGGCGCCGCCACCTTCACGGAGGGCACCGTGACGGTGGTGAGGTCCGGCGCGTGGAAGAGGAGCGAGAGCGGCGATTCGGGAACGGAGAAGGGATCGCGGGAGGCGCTCTCCTCGTCGGCCGCGGGCTCGTCCGCGGTGGCGGCCGGTGTGCTCCTGCCCGTAGAACCCTGGACGGGAGCAGCGGTCTCCCCGTCTGCGGAGTCGGTCGGGTCGGTGGCCGGAACCGGCGTCGTGGCTTCCGGGCTGTTCCCGGCGGAGGCGGCGGTGTCCGCGTCGGTGACGGGCTCCGACGCTCGGCGGCTGCGGCCCCTGGTGGACGCCCGCCGTGCGCGTGCAGGCTTCTCCGGTGCTGGTTCCTCGAGGTCCGACGGGGTGTCAGCACCTGTGTCGGTGCCGGGCGCCCCGACGACGTCGGCTGCTGCGGCAGGACCGGCGTCCACAACGGACGGCGCACCGCTCCCGGAGGCCACCGATGCGTCCGCACCCGGCGTGTCCGGAGTGGCTGGGGCGGGGATCTCGGCGGGCCGGGCGGGACCGGCCTCGGCCGTGGCGGCCCTCCGGCGGGCGCGGGGCGCGCGTGCCGGCTTCTCGGTCGTCGGGGCCTGCTCGGTGGAGGTGGGCTCGGGGGCAACCGGTGCTGGCTGCTCTGTCGGAACGGCATCCACGGCAGCATCCGCGGGAGTCTCGGCTGCCACCGCGGATTTCCGCACCCGCGTGGTCCGCTTGCGGACGGGAGCCGCAGGTGCCTCCTCCTCGGACGTGGGTTCCGGGGCCTTGGGTGGCGCCCCGGCCGGGGCACTCGCGGTGCGGCGCTTCCTCGGCGCCTTCGCCGGTACGGCCTGCTCAGGCGCATCCTGCGCGGGAGCCGATGCTTCCGTTGCGCTCTGTTCGTTCCCCAGCTGCTCTGACTGATCCATGGGCACTCACTCCAAGCCCTGCGGCACCGGCCACATTCCGGCGCCCGCCAGGGCGGTAAGTCGGCCCGCCGCGGGCCCTTGGCCCGGCGGCGGACCGGAAGTCGATGTCTTGTCACCCGAGGTCACACCGGCATGTGGGTGCGGAATCACTCGGAGACCAGTGGCGCTTTTCCAACGCAGCCGTCCGGAGGGACGGTGGTTCCCACCGGGCGGATTCTGCCTACTTCCGCCGACGGGGCGGACTCGGTAGCACAGAAGCGTCGCTGGTGGAACGGAAGCCTGTCACTGGACCGGTTCGGGAATGTGGTTCCCGCACCAGCCTTCGTCATTGTCTCACACGCACCTTCCGATGGGACTCGGGAAGCGGGATTAGACTCGCTCTCGGAGGCGTACCGGGCACCCGGGACCGGCCCCGACACACGAGCGCCGAACGATGTGCCGCCGCGGGGCGTCACCGGCATCCCGGCGAGATCACAGCAAGGAGAGCACGGCGTGATGAATCCGAACCGCCGGCCGACCGCACCGCCCTCGGCCCCTGAGCTGCCGTTGCGTGAGGCGGGCGGGAGGCGGTTCGCGCTCGTCCTGCTCACCACGGGAATCATCGGCTGGGCAGCGTCCGCCCAGCTGGTCCTCGAACGCCTGGCGCTGTATGCGGACCCCGACTACGTGACCACCTGCGACGTGAGCCCGTTCATCTCCTGCGGTCAGGTCTTTCGTACCTCCCAGGCGAGCGCGTTCGGTTTCCCCAATCCACTGATCGGTATCGTCGCGTTCGCGGTGGTCATCACCACGGCGGTGGCGTTGCTCGCCGGTGCACGCTTTGCCCGCTGGTACTGGCTGGGCCTCCAGTCCGGGGTCACCCTGGGCATGGCCTTCGTGGGGTGGCTGTGGTTCCAGGCGCTGTTCACCATCCACATCCTCTGCCTGTACTGCATGGTGGTGTGGGCCATGATGATCATTCTGTTCGTGGCCACGACGGCCCATTCCCTCCGGACCGGCACGTTGCCTGCCGGGCGGCGCGTGCAGCGCTTCGCGGCGGAGTGGTCCTGGGTGGTGGCGCTCCTGCTGGTGCTCGCCACGGCCGCGTCCGTACTCGTGACGTTCGCTGCCGCGTTCTTCCCGGCCTGAGCCCGGCCCACGGGGCGGCACGGGCACGGTCGGGGACGGCTGCGGAGCCGCCCTCCCCGACCGGCGGGATCAGTGCTTGGGCAGCTGCCCCGTGATGGGAGCCTGGTCCTCGGCGAGGGGGCGCGCCACCGGCACCTTGGTCCCGAGGACCTGCGCCACGACGTCGTGCGTGATCTTCTGCGCCGTGAGGCCCACGCGCTCCAGGATCTGCTTGCGTGTTCCGTGGTCGAGGAACTCGACGGGCAGGCCCACCTCGTTCAGCGCCGTGTCCACCCCTGCAGCCCGCATCTCCTGGCGGATCCTGGACCCGACGCCACCGGCACGCACGCCGTCCTCGATGACGATCACGATGCGGTGCTCCGCCGCGAGGTCGATCACGGAGCGGCGGACGGGCAGCAGCCAACGCGGGTCGATCACGGTGGAGCTGATGCCCTGCGCCCCGAGCCGAGCGGAGACGTCGAGGGCGAGCTCGCTCATGGCTCCCACGCTCACGATCAGGACGTCGTTGGAACGGGATCCCTCAGGGCAGCGGGACAGGACGTCCACGCCGTCGTCCAATCGCTCCTCCGCTTCCACCTCTGTGCCCACCGAACCCTTGGAGTAGCGCACCACGGTGGGGGCGTCGGAGATGGCCACGGCCTCGCGGAGTTCTTCCCGGAGACGGGAGGCATCGCGGGGAGCGGCCAGGTGCAGGCCCGGCACCGTCTGCAGCAGGGACAGGTCCCACATGCCGTGGTGGCTGGCGCCGTCCGGTCCGGTGACCCCGGAGCGGTCGAGGACGATCGTGACGCCGGCCTTGTGCAGCGCGACGTCCATCAGGAGCTGGTCGAAGGCGCGGTTCAGGAACGTCGCGTAGAGGGCGATGACCGGGTGCAGGCCGCCGAAGGCCATTCCCGCCGCACTGGTGACCGCGTGCTGCTCGGCGATCCCGACGTCGAACACGCGATCGGGGTGGCGGGCGGCGAAGCGGTGCAGACCCACGGGAATGAGCATGGCGCCGGTGATCCCCACGATGTCGGGGCGCTCGTCCGCGATGTCCGCGATCTCGTTGGCGAACACCGAGGTCCACGACTGCTGACCTGCGGCCCCGACGGGCTCGCCCGTCTCCGGATCGATGATGCCGACGGCGTGGAACTGGTCCGCCTCGTGGGCACGGGCGGGGGCGTAGCCGTGGCCCTTCTCCGTGATCGCGTGCACGATCACCGGGCCCTCGTACTTCTTGGCCAGCTGCAGAGCCTGCTCCACCGCCGACTGGTCGTGGCCGTCCACCGGGCCCACGTACTTCATGCCGAGATCCTCGAACAGTCCCTGGGGCGCCCACCAGTCCTTGATGCCCTTCTTCATGGCGTGCAGGCTCTTGTAGCTGAAGGCGCCTGCAGGGCCGCCGTTCTGCATGCGGTGCTTCACCCAGTCGAGCGTGCGTTCGTAGAAGCGGTGGGTGCGTACCGTGTCCAGCGTGGGGCGCAGGGACGCGAGGTAGTCGGCCACGCCGCCGATGGTCGGGGCGTAGGAGCGGCCGTTGTCGTTGACCACGATCACCACGCGGCGCCGCTTGTCCGCGGCGATGTTGTTGATGGCCTCCCAGGCCATGCCGCCGGTGAGCGCACCGTCACCCACGAGCACCACCGTGTAGCGGTCACCCTCGCCGCTGAGCACGCGGGCGCGGGAGATGCCGTCCGCCCAGGAGAGGGAGGACGAGGCATGGGAACTCTCGACGATGTCGTGGACGGATTCGGCACGGGACGGATAGCCCGAGATCCCGCCCTCCTGCCGCAGCGTGCTGAAGTCCTGCCGTCCGGTGACGAGTTTGTGCACGTACGACTGGTGTCCGGTATCGAAGATCACGCTGTCACGCGGGGAGTCGAAGATGCGGTGGATGCCGAGGGTCAGCTCGACCACACCGAGGTTGGGACCGAGGTGCCCTCCCGTGCGTGAGACGTTGCTGACCAGGAAGGAGCGGATCTCCTTC
>JASLBS010000141.1 GCA_030146405.1 Arthrobacter sp. | reverse complement strand
TGCAGTCGGGGGGGACGCTCCCGCGTCCCGCCCTTCTGCGGCTCACCGGCGTCGTACCGGTGCGCTCGTGCCTAGCGGGTGTAGTAGCCGTCCAACTGCATCGCGTTGACCGAGTGCACCGTGGTGCCCTGCGCCGGGTTGAGCGCGCTGATCATCTGGCCGTCGCCGAGGTAGATGCCCACGTGGCCTCCGCCGTTCTGGCTCACGAGGTCACCCGGCTGGGGGTTGCTGGTGGGCCGCAGGGCTGCGAACTGGTCCCAGGTGGTGCGGGGCAGGCTCACGCCGTTCTGCGCATACGCCCACTGCACGAAGCCGGAGCAGTCCCAGGCCTTGAATCCGGTGCCGCCATAGACGTAGCCTCCGCCCAGGCCCTGCATCGCGGTGCCGACGATCCCGCCCGATGCGACGGGCACGACGGGCGCGATGGACTCGGACTGGAAGCTGAACTCGGGCTGCGCAGGAGCCGACGCAGCAACAGGAGCCGCGACCACAGGAGCCGCTACGACCTCGGCCACGGGGGCGGAGACAACAGGAGCGGCTACGACGGGAGCGGAGGTTGCGACGATGGTCGCCGACTGGAGCGAGTACTGCTGCGGTGCCGCGGATACGCTGAGCGAGAGCGCCTGCCCGGGGTAGATCACGGAACCGTGGCCGAGGCCGTTGGCCGTGAAGAGGTCGTTCAGGTTCAGGCCGTGCGACGCTGCGATGCTGCCGAGCGTGTCGCCTGCCTGGACGGTGTAGGAGCCGGTGGCCTGCTGGGCCGCGACGGGCGCGACCTGGATCTCACCGGAGGCCTGTGCCGGCAGCGCTGCACCGAGCATGATGCCCGAGGCCGCCATGGCGATCGCGGCGGGCTTGCCTGCGGCGGACACGGCGCGGGTGGCCGAGGCGATGGGGTTGCTGCGCGTGGGGACGGCCCGGTGGCGCGCGTGTGAAGTCTTGCTGGACATGATGATGCCTTTCCCAATGCCTGCGAAGTTAGCTGTCGGGTTCGGATGGGACATCCGGATACGTTGTTCGCGGACCACCAGCCCCCAGACTGGTCCGCGCGTGTCTTTACCCCTAGGGCTCATGGATCGAGCCCGCTATTGGTTCCCCCGCCCCTGTCGAACGTGTTGTGCGAACGGTCCAGCCTCATCGACAGGGTTAGGCAGTGTGAGGTGGGCGCCCTTCCGTGGTGGAACGAGCGCGAGACCAACTCTAGGCGGAGATCACCGTTCTGTCACGTTTGGATCACGGGACGGCATCCGACACCCGCGCCGGGCGTCTCGCTCATAGCCGTGCGTTGCGTGGCAGGGGTTGGCAGCGTGGGCAGAGATAGGAGGATCGGTTCATGAACGGCGCCCTCGTGATGAGGGACGAGCGTCCCTCCGCAGCGCACCGACGGCATGGATCACCGGCTCGACCGTAGGCCTCGAGCGAGCGGGCGAAGTAGCCGGATGCGCCGTTCACATTGACGTACAGCGAGTCGAAACTGGTGCCGCCGGCATCCAGTGCCCTCGTCATCACCGAGGTGACGGCCTGCAGGAGACGCTCGGTGTCGGGACGCCGCATGGTGTCGGTGGGGCGCGCATAGTGGAGTCTCGAGGCCCACAGGGCCTCGTCGGCGTAGATGTTCCCGATCCCCGAGATGAGACCCTGATCGAGGATCGCCCGCTTGAGGCCTGTTCTCCGCTCGCGGAGCCGGCCGTGGAACGCCTCCCGGGAGAAGGCGGGATCGAGCGGGTCGCGGGCTATGTGGGCGGCCTGCCGGGGTATCAGGGGCATCGATCGCGTTCCGAGCCCGCCCGGCGCTCCGTCCGGCGTCGGCTCCAGATCGGCGATGAACATGCCGCCGAAGATGCGCTGGTCCACGAAACGCAACTCGGACGGCAGAGCTGCGCCGTCGTCGCCCCTCGCGGCAGAGAGACCGAGCCGTACCTTCAGGTGTTTCTCCGGCGGGGCGTCCGCGTCCTCGATCAGCAGCTGACCGCTCATACCGAGGTGCGCCATGAGCGCTACCTCAGGAGAACGCCCGGAGCCACCGGGCTCCACGAGGGGCAGCCAGAGGAACTTCCCCCTTCGGACGACGTCGACGACATCGGCTCCCGTGGTGTTGCCGCGGAAGTCCTCCACGCCCTCGACGTGGCGCCGCAGGGATCGGGCATCGAGAACCTCGACGGTTTCGATGGTCCGGCCCACGACCCAGCGAGCAAGGCCTCGCCGAACCACCTCGACCTCGGGCAGTTCGGGCACTCAGGGCCCGTTGTTCGAGGAGGTCGGGGCGGAGGCACCGGCAGCGGGAACGTCCGGGTGGTCGAGGGAGAGCACCTTGCAGGACTCCGCGGCCGCGGCCTGCTCGGCTTCCTTCTTGGACGGACCAGCACCGGACCCGTACTCGACGCCCCCGATCATCAGGCGTGCGGTGAATGTCCTCGAGTGATCGGGTCCGGTGCCGTCGACGCGGTAGTCGATCACGCCCATCCGGCGGGCGGCCGCCGTCTCCTGGATGCGTGTCTTCCAGTCCGTCCCATTGCCGAGCACCGCGGAATCGCGGAGGAGCGGCCCGATGAGGTCCATGACCATGCACCGTGCCGTCTCGATCCCCTCACTCAGGTAGACGGCGCCGATGACCGCCTCCATCGTGTCCGCCAGGATGGACGCCTTGTCGCGACCGTTCGTGAGCTTCTCACCCTGCCCCAGCAGGACATAGCTGCCGAGGTCCAGCGAACGCGCCACGCCGGCGAGGGCCTTGGTACTCACGACGGCGGAACGCCGCTTGGCGAGCTCACCCTCGGAGAGCGTGGGATTGTCGCGATACAGGGCGTCGGTGACCGACAGGCCGAGTACCGAGTCGCCGAGGAACTCGAGACGCTCGTTGGTGGGTATTCCGCCCTTCTCGTAGGCGTAGGACCTGTGAGTCAGGGCAAGACGAAGCGTCTCGGGGTCGATGTCGACCCCCCGACGCGTGGTCAGGTCTGCGGTGTTATTAAACACCGCATCAAAAGGTTCCATAACGGACCCAAACCAGCCACCGCACCATGCGCGGCAGGCGACGGATCATGATCAGACGTCGGCTACCTTGCGGCCCTTGTACTCAAGGAACAGCGGGGTGCCGGCTGAGTCGGTGACAACCTTGGCCTGGTGGGCCAGGCTGTAGGTGACGCGACCGTTCTCGAGGGTCTTGACCAGCTTGGGGGCGGTTGCCTTCCACTGGGACCGGCGTGCGCGGGTATTCGCGCGGGACATCTTCCGTTTCGGGACAGCCACGGCTAACTCTCTTCTCTCTCGTCTGACTCTGACTTGGGTGCCGCGTCGTTCTCGGCGGCGGTGCCTGCCAGCCCGGCAAGGGCTGACCAGCGAGGATCCAGAACTTCATGGTGGTGGTCGGGATCATCATTGAGCTGGGCTCCGCATTCGGAGCACAGTCCCTTGCAATCCTCCCGGCACACCGGCTGGAACGGCAGCGACGTAACCACTGCATCCCGCAGCACGGGTTCCAGATCGACCGAGTCGTTCTCCACCCTGTGCTGTTCTTCTTCCTCTTCCACCGACAGCGACTGGGAGTCGCTGTAGAAGAAGAGCTCCTGGAGGTCCACCATGCGGTCGAACCGCAGTGGCTCCAGGCAACGGCCGCACTCGCCGGTTACCTCGACGTCTGCTGTTCCCGACACCAGGATCCCCTCGTGCACCGACTCCAGCCGCAGGTCCAGTTCCAGGTCGGAACCTTCCCTCACGCCGATGAGCGCCACACCAAGATCCTTCGGCGCCGGTACATGTTCCTCGAGTGTCCGCATGCTTCCCGGGCTTCGCCCGAGATCTTTGACGCTGAAAGTCAAAGGCGAACTGAGATCGCTTTTAATGATGACTCCTGTAGAACATATGACCGACGTATCATCTTAGCCTGATCCGGCAGGGAGTCCCAAAACACGGGGACCGGCCGGCGCGTCCGGGCTCATTCCGTCCCGGCCCGCGAGCCCTCCGGTCCCTCGGACGGGACCAACCTGCGCAGGACGACATCGGGCACGAACGGCCGGACGTTCCCGCCCAGGGCTGCCACCTCCTTGAGCAGGGTCGATGACACGTGGAGGAAGTCCTGATCGGCCGGCAGGAAGACGGTCTCGATCTCCCCGAGGTGGCGGTTCATGGTGGCCATGGGGAGTTCGTAGTCGACGTCGAGGCCGGATCTGAGTCCCTTGACGATGCTCGCGGCCCCTTGGTCCCGGCAGAAGTCCGCCAGCAGGCCGGCACCCATCGGGAGCACCATGACGTTGGGCAGATGCTCGAGGCTCTCCGTGCACAGCGCCCGGCGTTCGTCGGCGTCGAACCGGTACTTCTTGGCGTAGTTCGTGGACACGGCCACCACCACCTCGTCGAAGAGCCTCGCGGCCCGCGTGATGACATCGAGGTGTCCGAGGTGGATGGGGTCGAACGATCCGGGGCAGACGGCGCGGCTCATGTCACCACGGTACCCAGTGGAGGTAGCGGCCCAGGAATTCCGACAGCGTGGGTCCGGCCCCGTGCACGGGGAACGGCGATACTGGTGTCATGACTCGAGACACGCGGACGGATGAGGCCCAGGGCGATCCCGCGGCGCCGTGGGCCCGTACGGCCCGGGGGGCAAATCTGCTGGGGGCCGACGGCGGGCTCGGGATCACCATCTTCGAGGAGGTCACCGCGCTGGCCCAGAAGCATTCGGCGATCAACCTGGGCCAGGGCTTCCCCGACGAGGACGGCCCGCCCGAGATCCTCGAGGCGGCGAGGTCCGCCATCGCGTCCGGCGCCAACCAGTACGCTCCGGGCCAGGGACTGGCGGTCCTGCGCCATGCCATCGCAGCACACCAGGAGCGGTTCTACAGCATGCAGATGGACCCGCAGGCGGGCGTGATCGTCAGTACGGGCGCCACGGAGTCCATCGCCGCCGCGATCCTCGCCTTCGCGCGTCCGGGTGACGAGGTCCTCACCTTCGAGCCGTTCTACGACTCCTACGGAGCGGTGATCGGCCTCGCCGGAGCGAAGCACACCACGGCCCCGCTCCTCGCCCCCGACTTCCAGCCCGACCCGGGAACTCTCGCCGCCGCCTTCAGCGACCGGACCAGGATCGTGGTGGTGAACAACCCGCACAATCCCACCGGCAGTGTCTTCAGCCGGGCGTCACTCGAGCTGATCGTCCGGCTCGCGGAGCGCCACGGCGCGATCATCGTGACGGACGAGGTCTACGAGCACCTCACTTTCGGTGCACGGCATCTACCGATCGCGACCCTTCCGGGCGCCGCGGAGCGCACCCTGACCATCTCCTCGGCCGGCAAGACCTTCTCGGTGACCGGGTGGAAGGTGGGGTGGCTCAGTGGCCCTCCGGAACTCGTGGCACAGGTGCGGACCGTCAAGACGTTCCTGACCTATACCTCGGGCACCCCGTTCCAGAGCGCCGTGGCCGTGGGCCTCGGTCTCCCCGACGCGTTCTTCCACTCCGCGGCGGCCACGTTGCAGCACAAGCGCGACCTGCTGGAGGAGGGGCTCCGAGCAGCGGGCTTCGAGGTGTTCCGACCCCGGGGCACCTTCTTCACGATGGTCGACGCCGCACCGCTCGGTATCGACGACGCCACCGACCTCGCACGCCGTCTCCCCGGCCTGATCGGGGTGGCCGCGATACCCGTTGCGGTGTTCTGCCACGAGGAGGGCGCCGAGCGCACCCGATCCCTGCTGCGTTTCGCGTTCTGCAAGAGATTCGAGGTGATCGAGGAGGCCGCTGACCGCCTCGGGACCCTGCGGGGACGGGTGTGAGCGGCATACCGGAACCATCCACCGAGGGCGGCTTCGATGTTCCCACCCGATGGCTGTCGGGCGTCGGCGCCTACGCGGAGCTCGACGAGGACGCGTTCATCGACGGTGCCCTGATCCTGAGCATCGGTGGTGCCCAGCAGTCGCATGTGGACCTCCGACGCCCGGACCGCGTGTTCTACGAGTACCTGCAGCGCATCGCCCATGTGCTCGACCTGGTGCGTCCGCCGGGAACCCCCCTCCGCATCCTCCACCTGGGCGCCGGCGCCCTGACACTCGTCCGCTACGTCCAGGCCAGACGTCCCGGGTCGGAGCAGGTCGCCGTGGAGATCGAGGGCGAGCTGGTGGACTTCGTCCTCGATGCCATGCCGCTCCCTCCCGGCACGGTGTGCCGGATCCTCGTCGACGACGCGGCGCAGGTGGTACTCGAGCAGACCGACGGCGCCTTCGATGCCGTCGTCCTCGACGTCTTCGCCGGGGCCGATGCCCCCGCCCACCTCACCAGCCCCGAGTTCTCCGAGCATCTGCTCCGGATCTGTGCCGACGACGGCGTCCTGCTGGTCAATGTCGGGGACGATCCACCCCTCCGTTTCGCCCGCGAGCAGACCCGCCAACTCTCGGCCCTGACCCCGGCCACCGCCGTCCTCACCGAGGCCGGGATGGTGGGCGGCGGACTCGCCGGCAACGTGGTCATCGCCGCCCGGCGTGCGCCCTGGCCGTACTCCTGGACCACGGCGCTCCTGGCATCCGGCCCGCACCCCGCCGCCGTCCTCGTAGGAGCAGATCGCGAGGCCTTCGAGCGGGGGTAGATCGGGCGGCAGCGGACGGCACCTGCTGCGCCCCGAGGCCGGGAGGCATGTCCCCCATCCGAACGGCCCATCGGACCGAAGTACCTGCAGCCGGACAGCAGCCGGACCGCAACCGCACGGTCGGTACAGGACGTGCGGGGCTCACCGATCAGGAGCAACCGGTCGCTGCCACCCGGCGGCTGTACGCTGAAAGGGCCGATCCGGGCGAGCGTCCTGCACTATCCCGGGCGCAGGACGAGGGAAGGAGACAGGAATGGCATCCGCCCTTCCCTACATCCGTTCCGTGGTCCTCGTGTCGCTCATTCTCTCGGTCTCCTCGGCATCGCACGTCCTGGGCGCAGGTCACCTGCCCTCCCCCGGGGTTCTCCTCCTCCTGGGTGTGCTGATGCTCATGCCCCTCACACTCCTCGCCCGACGCACGGTGTCCTTCCGTTCGGCCCTGCTGGTCATGGGCACCGGTCAGTTGATCCTGCACGGGATCTTCGCGATGACGGCGGTGGCCGCCGTCTGCCGGAGTTCCTCCGCCCAGCCCGGCCATCATGCGGCGTTCGAACTCGCGTGCTCGCCGGTCGCCCTGGAGCGCATGGGTTCCTCCGGTGGAGCTACGATGCTCCTCTTCCACGGGGTCGCCACGGTTCTCCTGGCGTTCGCCGTGTCGCGGAGCGATGCAGCCGTCGCCCTCCTCGCTGCGTGGCTCCGACCGCTCCTGAAGCTGCCCGTGGCGTCACGGCCCGTTCCACCCGAGGAACGCTTCATCCTCCCTGCACGTCCTGCACGCGTCAGCCCCCTCTCGGTGCACGCCTCGGTACCCACGCTTCGGGGACCACCGCGTCCACTGGCGCCTGCGCTCTGATCCGGCTCCCCTTCAGCGGAGTGCGGAGCCGGGGCTGCTCGAGGTGCCCACCCCCTGGCCAGCACCCCATCCCGTTGCTCCGTGTCCTCGACCATCACGCTTCCGTGATCGCGGAGCGCACCCCGAAAGGCAGTTCCATGACCTCGTTTCCCCTCACCCGCGCCCGCACCCTCGGGGCAGTCGCGCTGACCACCGCCGGTCTGATGGCCCTCGGTCTCGGCGCGGCCAGTGCCCACGTCACCGTAGCGCCGGCGTCCACCTCCGAGAACGGCTACTCCCAGCTCACCTTCAGCGTCCCGAACGAGTCCGAGACCGCCGCGACCAACAAGGTCGAGGTGCAACTCCCCACGGCCCAGCCCTTCACGTCCGTGCGGGTCAAGCCGATGGCGGGGTGGACCGCCGAGGTGATCACCGGCGACCTGCCCGAACCCGTCACCACCGACGACGGCGTCACGCTGACCGAGGCTGCGCTCTCGGTGGTATGGACGGCTGACACCGGTTCGGAGATCTCGCAGCAGGAGTACCAGACGTTCGCGATCTCCGTCGGCCGGCTGCCGGAGGAAGGCTCCACCGTGATGCTCCCCGCCGTGCAGTCCTACACCGACGGCGAGGTGGTCGCCTGGGACGAGGAGACCGTCGAGGGCGAGGACGAGCCCGAGAAGCCCGCTCCGGCGTTCGTCACGACCGCTGCCGAGGGGGACGGACACGGGGGGCACTCCCACGGCGCCGCAGACTCCTCCGCGGAGGAGTCCGAGCCGGCCGAGGCCATCAGCGCGGAGCAGACGGCCACCAGCACGGACTCGGCATCGACGTCGGCCATCGGCTGGGCGGGTCTGGTGGCCGGCCTGCTGGGTCTGGCCGCGGGTGTCCTGGCCCTGGTCCGAACCCGGAGGACCGCCTAGTCCTGAAGCAGGGGCGCGGCGCCGGCGTGCGAACCGGCACCGCGCCCCTGCCGATCAGCGGCGCGATACTCCATCCTCAGTGCGTCGCAGGCTCGAGGAACCACAGGCGTGTCTCGCCGTACTTCCGCTCCGAGAAGCGCTCCAACCACGAGGGCCACGAGGGTTCGGGAGACCGCGCCGAGCGCTCCACCACCACGACGGCCCCCTCCGCGAGCCTCGTCTCCAGCGCCGCGAGGACCGCCGTCACACTCTCGGCCTCGACCGTGTACGGCGGGTCCATGAGGACGAGATCCCAGGTGAGCTCCGAAGCCACCCGAGCGAGATAGGTCTCGACCCTGGAGCGGTGCACCCGTACTGCGGTCCAGCCCAGTGCGCGGTTGACGAGATCCGCATTGTGCTGCGCCACCGCCGCCGCCTGTTCGGCGGATTCGACGAGGTCCACGGTTGCCGCTCCCCGGCTTGCACTCTCCACCCCGAGCGAGCCGGAGCCGGCATACAGGTCCAGGACGTGGGCGCCCTGCAGCACCCCGTAGGACTCGAGGCGGGAGAAGAGTGCTTCCTTCACGCGGTCCGTGGTGGGCCGCGTCCCGTTGCCCTCGACGCTGGCGAGGGTCGAGCCTCCTGCGGCTCCGGCGATGATGCGCGTCATGTCCTCGACTCTATCGCCGGTGGCGGACGCATACCTCCGGAGGATCTCACACCGGGTAGATGAGGGCGTCATCGGGAGAGAATCCCAGAACCACCCGGCTACCAGGACCGATCCCGAGTTCGACGACGGTGGCCGGCGGCACGTCCGCCGCGAGCCCCGCGGCGTGCACGCGCACCAGGTCCCCGCGGTACTCGACGTCCTCCACCTCAGCGGGAACGGTGATCCACCCGGGCCCGGGCTGCACGGTACCTGCCGTTCCACGGGCCACCTCGATCCGGGCGGGCCGCACGGCGAGGGCGAGACGCGTCCCCGGTAGGACCGCCCCGTCCTGCATCGGGACCCGCAGTCCGTCGCGTGAGCGGAATGCTCCTTCGGTCAGCGTCCCGTGGAGGAGGTTCAGGCCGGCGAGCCGGGCACCGAAGGGGGTGGAGGGTCGGGTCAGGACCTCCCGGGTAGGACCCGCCTCCATCACGCGTCCACCGTCCAGGATGAGAACGCGGTCCGCCAGGAGGAAGGCATCCAGGGGATCGTGCGTGACGATCAACGCCGACCGATCCGCCAGCACGTCACGGAGGAGCGTGCGGATGGCGGGGGCCACCGTCACATCGAGCGCTGCGAGTGGCTCGTCGAGCAGTAGCAGGGCAGGATCGGCGGCGAGCGCACGGGCGATCGCGACGCGCTGGGCCTGGCCTCCGGACAGCTGCGCGGGTCGGCGCTGGGCCAGCTCGGGGAGTCCCACACGGTCGAGCCACCGGTGCGCGGTGGTCCGGGCGACCGATCTGGACTGCCCCCTGCTGCGGGGACCGAATGCCACGTTCTCCAGCGCGGTGAGATGCGGGAAGAGGAGCGCCTCCTGTGCCAGGAGCGCGATCCCCCGGTGCCTCGCCTCGGTGATCGTCCGTCGTCCCGCCGTGATGTCGAACAGCGTGGACCCGTCGAGCGCAGCGGATCCCGCCGTCGGCACCAGCAGTCCCGCCACGAGATCCAGGAGCGTGGACTTCCCGGCACCGTTCGGTCCGAGCACGGCCAGGGTCTCCCCCTGCGCGAGGTCGAAGGCGACGTCGAAGGACCTGTCGGTGAACGTGGCGGAGAAGGTGAGGCTCATCGTCGGTCCCGGACACGACGGCCCTCGGCCGTACCACCGATCGGCCTCACCCGATGAGCGACGCCGACCACCACGATGGCTACCACCACCAGGATCAGGGACAGCGCCACGGCCGCGTCCGGATCGGTCTCGCGCTGGAGATAGATCTCGAGCGGCAACGTCCGTGTGGTGCCCTCGAGGCTACCGGCGAAGGTCAGGGTCGCCCCGAACTCCCCCAGCGCCCGGGCGAAGGACAGAACGGTCCCGGACACCAGGGCCGGAAGCACGAGGGGCAGTGTGATGCGCCGCAGCACGGTCCAGCGTCCCGCACCGAGCGTCGCACCGATCGCCTCGTAGCGCGTGCCGACCGTGCGGAGGGCACCCTCGAGGCTGAGGACCAGGAACGGCAGGGCGACGAACGCCTGGGACATCACCACCGCCGCCGTCGAGAAGGCGATGTCGATGCCTGCGGCGCTCAGACTGCCCCCCAGCAACCCCCTCCGTCCGAAGGTGTACAGCAGGGCGATGCCCCCGACCACCGGTGGCAGCACCAGGGGCAGGAGCACGAGGGATCGCAGGAGGCCCTGTCCGCGGAACGAGGTCCGTGCCAGGACCAGTGCCATGGGGACACCGAACACCACGCAGAGCAGGGTGGCCGCCAGGGACGTCCTGAGGCTCAGCAGCAGGGCTGCCTGCGCGCTGCTGGACGTGACGAGGGGGAGGAACCTCGCCCAGTCCACGCGCAGCGCCATACCCACGATGGGCAGAACCACGAACAGGGCTCCCACTGCTGCGAGTATCAGGACCCAGCGCGGCAGCGCGGCGATCCTCATGGTCGGGGACCACGGTGGCGCGGGCGTCCGCGGAAGCACTCAGGGCGCACCGAATCCCGCCGCCTCGAGGACACTGCGCCCCTGCGGGCCCGTCACGAGCTCCACGAAGGCGCGCGCGGCGTCGGGATCGGCGGCATCGGTGAGGGTGCCGATGGGATAGGTGTTGATCACACCGATCGCTTCCGGGAAGTCGACACCGAGGACGGCGTCACCGGCCCTCCTCACATCGGTCACATAGACGAGTCCCACATCGGCTTCTCCCGACGTCACCTTCCCGAGGACGTCGGTCACCGAGGACTCCTCGCTGACCGGCGTCAGTTCCACGCCTGCCGCCTGCTCCGCGATCGCCGTGGCCGCTCCACAGGGCACCTGCTCGGCGCACACGACGGCCTTCGTTCCCGGCCGGGCAGCGTCGGCGAAGGAGCCGATGCCCGCGGGATTGTCCGGTGGTACCGCGAGCTGGAGCGTATTGGTGGCGAAAACCACCGGTTCGCCCGCGAGCAGGGCCGCGTCCTGGACACGTTCCATGGTCCTGGTGTCGGCGGAGGCGAACACGTCGACCGGCGCCCCCTCGGAGATCTGCGTCGCGAGGTCCGACGAACCGGCGAAGTTGAGGACGACGACCGTTCCGGGATTCTCCCGCTCGAACCGCTCCGCCAGCTCGGCGAAGGACTCCCTCAGGGAGGCAGCGGCGAAGACGGTGATGCCTGCGTCCGAGTCGGTACCGCCGTCGTTGCCGTTCACCCCGCAGGCCGTGCTCATCAGCACCGTCGCGGAGAGGAGGACGAGGCCGGCGCGGCCTCGGTCGGAGCGTGCCGTGCGCACGACTACGCCTTCCCGGCGGGGGTCTCGATGATGACGGTGGTGGCCTTGACCACGGCGATCGCGATGGACCCCGGTTCGAGGCCGAGATCGCGCACCGCCTCACTGCTCATGAGTGACACCACCCGGTGCGGTCCGCACTGGAGCTCGACCTGCGCCATGACGGTGTCCACGACGACGTCGGTCACGATGCCCACGAAGCGGTTGCGCGCCGAGCGTCCGATGTCCGACGGATCTCCGGGCAGTACTGCGTTGCGGTGCGCGAGTCGTGCGAGCTCCAGCGCGTCGACCACGGCCTTGCCCGACGCGTCCTTGGCACTGTTCAGGGTGCCGGCGTCGATCCACCGGCGCACCGTGTCGTCGCTGACCGCGAGATAGCGAGCCGCGTCGCCGATCCTCAGCTGCGTCATGGATTCGATGATACCTCCGCTCCTGCGGAGGAAATCCCTATCCCTTCTCGAGGAAGGCTTCCTTCTCGGGATCGAGGTAGAGCTGGATCGCCAGGGCGAGGCCCGGATGGTCCCTGAGGTCCGGGGCACTACCCACGATCTCCTGTGCATCGGCGCGAGCTCGCTCGATGACCTGCGTGTGCTGCGTGATCTTCAGGAAACGCAGGGCCGAGCGTCCCCCTGACTGGGAGGTGCCGAGAATGTTCCCCTCCCGGCGGAGCTCGAGGTCCTTCTGCGACAGTTCGAAACCGTCGGTGGTGGACGCCACCGCCGTCAACCGCTCACGGCTGGGGTGGCCCGGCTCGAGCCGCGTGACCAGGAGGCAGGTACCGGGATGGCCTCCGCGACCGATCCTGCCCCTCAGCTGGTGGAGCTGTGAGATGCCGAAACGATCCGCGTCCATGATCACCATCAGGGTGGCGTTCGGCACGTCCACACCCACCTCGATCACCGTGGTCGCGACGAGCAGCTGCAGACTGCCGTCGGCGAAGCGCGACATCACCTCCGCCTTGTCCTGTGGATCCATCCGCCCATGCAGCATGCCACTCGTCACACCCTGCAACTGCGGAACCTCCGTCAGGGACTCGAGGAGCTCGACGACGCTCGTGAGTTCCTGGGGCCCACCGGATCTGTTGTCCGCCGCAGGGTCCGCGTAGAGGGTGCCGGCGGCTTCGTCCTCCGCCTTGCCGTCGTCGCCGATCTTCGGACACACCACGTACACCTGCCGTCCGCCCTCCACCTCCTCGCGGGCCCGCGCCCAGATCCGGTCCATCCACGCCGGGTGCTCCGCCAGACCGACCTCGTGGGTCACGATCGGCGAGCGTCCTGCCGGAAGTTCCGACAGGGTGGAGATCTCGAGGTCACCGAAGACCGTCATCGCCACCGTGCGGGGAATCGGCGTCGCGGTCATCACCAGCACGTGCGGCGAGGTGCGGGCCTTGGTCCGCAGGGTGTCCCGCTGCTCCACCCCGAACCGATGCTGCTCGTCCACCACGATCAGTCCGAGATCGAAGAAGCTGACGTTGTCGGACAGGAGCGCGTGGGTGCCGATCACGATGCCCGCGTCCCCGGACGCCGCAGCGAGGAGGGCCTTCTTCCGCTGCGCGGTGGGCATGGAACCCGTGAGCAGCACCACCTGCGTGCCGTCCAGCGCCCCGCCGAGCATCCCGCCCTCCGCGAGCGGGCCGAGCGTCCGCGTGATCGACTGGAGATGCTGGGACGCAAGGACCTCGGTGGGCGCCAGGAGCGCCGCCTGGCCGCCGGCGTCGATCACCTGCAGCATCGCGCGCAGTGCCACCAGCGTCTTGCCGGAACCCACCTCGCCCTGCAGCAGGCGGTTCATCGGATGATCCTCGGCGAGATCGTGGGCCAGGGTCTCTCCGACATCGAGCTGCCCCTGCGTGAGCGTGAACGGCAGGCGGGCATCGAACTGGTCGAGGAGCCCACCCGACCGGGGCGGGCGCGCCGTGGCCTCCTCCCGCGCTGTGAGCGCCCGGCGGCGTGCCAGGGCAGCCTGCAGCACGAACGCCTCCTGGTACCGGAAGCGGTGCTGTGCCCGGTAGGCGTCCTCGACCTGCTGGGGCCGGTGGACCAGCTCGTACGCGGTGGCCAGGCTCATGAGCTTGTCCCGCCGTGCGATCGACATCGGGACGGGATCGTCGAGATCGGACAGCTGCAGCGTGTCGAGGACGGTACCCACCGCGAGGGCTATCCGTTCGCTGCCCAGCTTCTCCACGGCGGGATACACCGGGATGGGGCGATTGACGTAGGCGGGATCGGCGTCGTCCTCGTCGAGGAGCACGTAGCCGGGGTTGGTCAGCGAGAGCTTGCCACGGTAGACCGTCACCTTGCCCGAGAACATCGCGCGCACACCGGGCCGGAGGTCGCGCTCGGCCCCGTACCCGTTGAAGAAGGTGAGATTCATGCCGCCGATCCCGCCCGCCGCGTCATCGGTGATGACCACCTCGAGCAGCATCCCCTTGCGTGTGCGCATCCGGCGGGAGTTGGCGGACTGCACGCGGGCGATCAGTGTGACCTCCTCGTCCACCGGAACGTCCGCGATCGGGGTCAGCTCGCCGCGCTTGAGATAGGAGCGCGGGAAGTGGTTGAGCAGTTCACCCACTGTGGTGATGCCCAGGTACTTGTCCAGGTGCTTGGCCATGGGGCCGAGCAGCCTGTCCAGCGGTGCATCGAGTTCCGAGGCATGCGCCGCCCGCGGGGCGTCAGTCGTCACCGGCCTCGGCTCCTACCGCGGGGACGGCGAGCTGGGTCACCGTGATGTTCACCGGATCGCCCGCCTCGTGGATCAGGGCGAGGGCCGGTTGCGCATCGGGTACGTGCACGTGCACACGCCAGCGATACCCCTCCGGCACCTCGGTGACCGCACTCATGATCACGGAGTCGCCGAGCTCGTCGAGGTGCAGCCTCAGCGTCGCCGCGTCGAGCGGGCTCAGGTTGATGGTGCACATGACCTCGACCCCCTCCGCGTCCCCGCCCCCATGGATGTGCGGTGCCTGGATGTCGTAACCGTGCAGTCCGTCGAGTAGTTCACCCTGCAGTTCCTCCCCGAGCGACGCAGCCCGGAGCGCGTCGAGGATCAGGAGGAAGCCGACACCACCGGCATCGACCACCTTGGCGGCAGTGAGCGGACCGAGTTGGCTCTCGGTGCGCACCACGGCCTGCAGGGCATGCTGCACCGATGCGCGCAGCGTGAGCGCGAGAGCGTGGTTGCTGTCGTCGCCCGGATTGGCGGAGACGATCTCACCCGCACCCCGGGCACTGGTCTCGAGCACGGACAGCATGGTGCCCGGAACGGGATCGCTGAGCGCGGACCAACTGCGGATCTGCGCCCGGTGCATCGACTGCGCGAGAAGGGTGCACGTCAGTCGTGTGGTCCCGTGGAGCGGTTCGGCGAAGGCCGAGAGGAAGACGGCGAACAGCGTTCCGGAGTTACCCCGGGCCTCCTCCATCGCGGCACGGCCGGCGACGGCGAGCAACTCCCCGAGGTCAGAGGCCTCGGACTCGTGCGCGGCGAGGGCGGCGGAACGGACGGTCTGGTAGAGGTTCGTGCCCGTGTCACCGTCTGCGACGGGGAAGATATTGATGGCGTTGAGGCGATCACTGTGATTACCGAGGGACTCTTCGGCCTTGCTCAACCAGCGTCTCATCGCAGCGGCGTTCGCGGTGATCTTAGTGTGCAAAGTGGTCCCATCCCGTGAGAGCCGTCGCGCGTGACGCCAGTGTCACCTGCGACCTGCCCGGCTTCACCGAGCCTACCGCAGCGAAGCCCGGAGGAAGCAGGGCGTCCTCGGGGAACGTCGCGAGCAACCCGTGGTCCTCGCCGCCACCGAGCACCCAGTCCATCGGGTCCACGCCCAGGATCCCGGCAACCGCCCGGAGCGGATCGGCGAAGGGCCGCAAGGCATCCGGATCGAGGTCGATCTGCACACCGCTGGCGGCCGCGAGACGCCCGGCATCGCGTACGAGCCCGTCCGAGATGTCGAGCATCGCGCTCGCTCCAGCGGCTGCGGCCGCCGGACCTGCCTGCAGGGGCGGGGTGGGCCGGAGCTGGTCGGCGACGAGTCCCTCCCAGGACGAGCCGAAGTCACCCAGCGGCCGGCCGTCCTCCAGGAGCGCCAGTCCCGCGGCCGCGCGCCCG
>JASLBS010000078.1 GCA_030146405.1 Arthrobacter sp. | reverse complement strand
ATCGGGGGTCACATCGAGGCGCTGATCGCGTCGCTCGAGGTCGGTGAGGTGCAGCCGGAGGTGGTTCCCCCCGCGGAGGGCCCGGCAGCACCGCTACCCGCGCCCGCGCCTCCTGCACCGGATCAGCCCGCCCCGCTGCCGAAGGAAACCGTGCCCGTGGAACCCACGCCCCTGCCGGAGATCGACGACGAGGTGGACGACGGCTCGGACCTCGACGACGGCTCGGACGATGCCGAGGACGCTCGCGAGGAGGCGGAGGAGATCGCTGAAGACGCCGGGCAATCACTGGGTAACAGCCCGGGCCAGGATGGGAGCCAGAGTATCGGCAACGGTAACGCTGGTAACCCGGGTAACGAGAACGCTGGAAACGCCGGCAACGGTAGCGGTGGAAACCCGGGCAACGGCAACGGCAACGGCAACGGGAACGGCGGGAACCCGGGCAACGGGAACGGCAACGGTAACGGTGGAAACCCGGGCAACGGCAGCGGGAACGGCGGGAACCCGGGCAACGGTAACGGCAGCGGGAACGGCGGAACCCCGGGCAACGGGAACGGCGGGAACCCGGGTAACGGGAACCCTGGTAGTGGGAACAACGGGAACGGCAATGGCGGGAACAACGGGAACGGCAATGGCGGGAACGGTCGGTAACAGCGGAGGCCATTAGGGGCGCCGCAAGCCCCGGGCGGGCGCGACTCCTACCGTGTCCACCCGCCCGTCGTCACCAGGTCCGACCTGCTGGTCCGTACTGCCGATCGCGGAGCGGATCAGTCCTGGATGGTCGCGATCACGGACCCGGCGGAGACGGTGTCTCCGGGAGCCGCGGTGAGACCCGACAGGGTGCCGGCCTTGTGCGCGGTGAGGGGCTGCTCCATCTTCATGGCCTCGAGCACCACGATCAGATCACCCTCGGCCACGGTGTCGCCCTCGGACACCGCCACCTTCACGATGGTGCCCTGCATGGGTGAGGTCAGCTCGTCGCCGCTGACAGCCGCCTTGCCCGCACGTGCGCGGGAGGACTTCTTCGACTTCGCAGGAGCGGCAGGCTTGCCGTTCGTGGTGGCGCCGAGGCCTGCGGGGAGCACTACCTCGAGCCGGCGCCCGCCCACCTCCACGGTGATGCGCTGACGGGAATCCTCCTCGGCCAGGGGGTCCGCCGCACCCTTCCAGGGCGCGATGGTGTTGGTGAACTCGGTCTCGATCCAGCGGGTGTGGACCGAGAACGGTCCCTCGGCGGGCGCGAAGGCAGGATCGGCGACGACGGCGGCGTGGAACGGCAGCACCGTGGGCATGCCCTCGATCACCATCTCCGAAAGGGCCCGGCGTGCACGCTGCAGGGCCTGTTCCCGGCTGGCTCCGCTGACGATCAGCTTGGCGAGCATGGAGTCGAAGTTGCCCCCCACTACCTCGCCGGCCTCGATGCCGGAGTCCACCCGCACGCCCGGGCCGGAGGGGAGCTTGAGGGTCTGCACGGTGCCGGGTGCGGGCATGAAGCCGCGGCCGGCGTCCTCGCCGTTGATCCGGAACTCGAAGGAGTGGCCACGCACCTCGGGGTCGCCGTAGCCGAGGGCTTCGCCGCGGGCGATCCGGAACTGCTCGCGGACGAGGTCGATACCGGTGACCTCCTCGGACACCGGGTGCTCCACCTGGAGGCGTGTGTTGACCTCGAGGAAGGAGATGGTGCCGTCCTGGCCCACGAGGAACTCGCAGGTGCCGGCGCCCTCGTAGCCCGCCTCGCGGAGGATCGCCTTGGACGATTCGTAGAGGCGCCTGTTCTGCTCCTCGGTGAGGAAGGGGGCCGGAGCCTCCTCCACGAGCTTCTGGTTGCGGCGCTGCAGTGAGCAGTCGCGGGTGGACACGACGACGACGTTCCCGTGGGCATCGGCGAGGCACTGCGTCTCCACATGGCGTGGGGCGTCGAGGAAGCGCTCCACGAAGCATTCGCCGCGGCCGAAGGCTGCGGTGGCCTCACGAACGGCCGAGTCGAACAGCTCGGGGATCTCCTCGTGGCTGCGCACCACCTTGATACCCCGGCCGCCTCCACCGAAGGCAGCCTTGATGGCGATCGGTAGCCCGAACTCCTGGGCGAAGTCGATGACCTCCTGGACGGACTCCGCGGGGTCCTTGGTACCGGGTACCAGCGGGGCGCCCACGCGCTCGGCGATGTGCCGTGCCTGCACCTTGTCGCCCAGCTGCGAGATCGCGGCGGGGGACGGGCCGATCCAGGTGATGCCCGCGTCGACGACGCGCTGGGCGAACTCCGCATTCTCGGACAGGAAACCGTAGCCGGGGTGGATGGCGTCCGCACCGCTGCGCGTGGCGGCGTCGAGGATCCGGTCCATCACCAGGTAGGACTCGGCTGCGGTCTCCCCGCCCAGGGCGAAGGCCTCGTCGGCCATCCGTACGTGCAGGGCGTCACGGTCCGGGTCCGCGTACACGGCCACAGACGTGATCCCCTCGTCTCGTGCGGCGCGGATCACGCGTACGGCGATCTCTCCGCGATTGGCCACCAGGACCTTCGTGACCGCTCGGGGCGGCATGGGGGCGGAGGTAGCAGGGGACTCGGACGGGGCAGCGGGGAACTGGCTCATGGGGCGTGGAACTCCTTCTTCTCTGTTGGGAGCCTAGTCCGCTTTGGTGAGTACCGCCCATGGATCGTGCGCTGCAGGAGGGTTGGGTGTGGATCTTTTGTAGGGAACCTACAAACCGGAGCGAATCTCCCACAGCTCGGTGAGTTGCACGCCCGCTGAGTGGAGGAGGCCCCGCAGGGTGGAGATACTGAGGCCCACCACGGCGTGCGGATCCCCGTCCACCCGATCGATGAAGGCACCACCCAGCCCGTCGATGGTGAAGGAGCCCGCGCACTGCAGCGGCTCACCGGTGGCCACGTACGCCTCCACCTCGGCGTCGGTCATCGCCCCGAAATGCACGGTGGCGGAGGTCACCGCGCCGATGGTGGCCCCGGATCCGCTGTCGCGGTTGTCCACGAGCCAGTGGCCGGTGTGCAGGACGCCGGAGCGGCCGCGCATCCGACTGATCCGTTCGATCGCCACCGCGGGTTCGTAGGGCTTGCCGTGCGCCTCGCCGTCGAACTCGAACACTGAGTCACAGCCCAGCACCAGGGCGTCCCCGCCCTCATCCAGCTCCGCGACGGCCTCCGCCTTCGCACGCGCCAGGAGCAGGGAGGTGTTGTACGCGTCGAGCTCGCCGTACCGGGCCACGACGGCGGGCTCGTCGACGGCGGACACCAGCACGGAGTGGCTGATGCCGGCCTCGGTGAGGAGCTTGGTACGCGCGGGCGACTGGGAGGCGAGGATCAGGCGGGGAGTCATGGATCCAGCCTAGGGGGAGTGGCTTACGACGGCGACGGCGACGGCGGCACAGCAGGACGGCCCGCCCCGGGGAACCGGAGCGGGCCGTTCTGAGTGCGTAGCGGGTCGGTGGCACTCCGACGTCGGATGTCAGTGGGTCGCCGGTGTTCTGCCGGGAACCGAGGCACCCGACATCGCGACGCTGGAAGTCAGCCGGCCCGCCGGTGTGCTGCCGGGAACCGATGCACCCGCCGTCACGGCGCTGGATGTCAGCGCCCCGTCGTCGTGCTGGGGAGTCAGCGCCCCAGGGAGGTGGAGAGTCCGTCGTTCCCGGCCTTGGCTGCTGCGTCGGCATCCACCGTGGAGTCGTTGCCGATCCCGCTGTCATCGGCGAAGGGATCGCCGTTGCGCTGCGCGTTGTACAGCGTGGTGTCGAGGATGCCCTCGCGCTTGGCCACGATCGTGGGGATGAGCGCCTGGCCCGCGACGTTCACGGCGGTGCGACCCATGTCGAGGATCGGGTCGACGGCCAGGAGGAGACCGACGCCGGCCAGGGGAAGACCCAGCGTGGAGAGCGTCAGCGTGAGCATCACCACGGCGCCGGTGGTGCCGGCGGTGGCCGCGGATCCGAGCACGGACACCAGTGCGATCAGCAGGTACTGCGAGATCGTCAGATCGATGCCGAAGAACTGCGCCACGAAGATGGCGGAGATGGCGGGGTAGATGGCCGCGCAGCCGTCCATCTTGGTGGTGGCCCCGAGGGGTACCGCGAAGGAGGCGTAGGCGCGGGGGACGCCGAGGTTGCGCTCGGTGACGCGCTGCGTGAGGGGCAGGGTGCCTATGGAGGAGCGGGAGACGAAGGCCAGCTGGATGGCGGGCCAGGCGCCCGAGAAGTACTGCCGCACGGACAGTCCGTGCACCTTGATCAGCACCGGGTACACGGCGAACAGCACCAGGGCGAGCCCCACGTAGATGGCCAGCGTGAACTTGCCGAGGGAGCCGATGGTGTCCCAGCCGTAGACGGCAACGGCGTTGCCGATCAGGCCGACGGTACCGAGCGGCGCGATCCGGATGATCCACCAGAGAACCTTCTGGATGACGGCCAGCGCAGAGGCGTTGAAGGTCAGGAAGGTCTCGGCGGCCTTGCCCACCTTGAGGGCGGCGATGCCGACGACGATCGCCACCACGAGGACCTGCAGCACGTTGAAGTTCAGCGACGTGCTCACGTCACCGGACTCGGCGACACTGGAGGACGCCTGGAGGCCCAGGAAGTTCGCCGGGATGAGGCCGGTGAGGAAGGCCCACCAGCTCCCCGTGTTGCCGGTGTACTCGTCGGGCTGGCTGGCGCCGGTCCCGGCACCGGGCTGGAAGATCACGCCGAGGCCGATCCCGATCACCACGGCGATCAGTGCGGTGATGGCGAACCAGAGCAGCGTCTGCCCCGCGAGGCGGGCGGCATTGTTGACGGCCCGCAGGTTGGCGATCGAGCTGACCACGGCCGTGAAGATGAGGGGCACGACGGCGGCGCGCAGCAGCGCCACGTAGCTGGAGCCGAGGGTGGCCAGCGTGGTGCCGAGACCATTGGGGGTCTCGGCGGTGTGACCGGTGGACTTGGCGAGCAGACCGAGGCCCAGCCCCACGATGAGGGCGGCGATGATCTGCGGACCGAAGGAGGTCACCCAGCGGGGAAGAGTACGCCGCGAGGGCGGGGAGCTGATTTCAGAAGACACCCGGAAAACACTAGGGGCGCTTTATACACAGATGAAGTGCGGGTTGCGAAATGTTACGCAGGCCGCCGCCGTCGTCGGACGCCCTACGGCACAGCGTCCGCACCAGGGCGGGCAGACCACAGCCGGGCAGAGGTTATTCCCCGCCCGGCTGTGATCAACGTCTATGCCCGGTCAGGAGACCAGGGCGCGACGCAGCGTATCGAGTCCCACCGATCCGAGGTTCAACGCACGCGTGTGGAAGGCGCGCAGGTCGAAGGAGTCGCCCTCGCCGGTGCGCACCTCGTCGCGGACCTGCTCCCAGAGGCGCTGGCCGATCTTGTACGCCGGCGCCTGCCCCGGCCACCCGAGGTAACGCGTGAACTCGAAGTTCAGCTGACCCTCGCTGATGGCGAAGTTCTCCTTCAGGAACTCGTAGCCCTTGTCCGGCGTCCAGGTCCCCTTCCCCCAGCGCTCGGGGATCTCCAGCTCGAGGTGCACCCCGATGTCGAAGACCACGCGGGCGGCCCGCATACGCTGGGCGTCCAGCATTCCCAGCCGGTCACCGGGATCGGAGAGGAAACCGAGCTCCTGCATCAGGCGCTCCGAGTACAGGGCCCAGCCCTCGCCCTGCCCGGACACCCAGATGGCGTTGCGGCGCCACGGGTTGAGCAGCGCTCGCTGGTAGGTGGCGGTCGCGATCTGCAGGTGGTGGCCCGGAACGCCCTCGTGGTAGACCGTGGTGGTCTCCTTCCACGTGGTGAACGAGTCCTCGCCCTCCGGGACGGACCACCACATGCGGCCGGGACGGGAGAAGTCGTCGCTGGGTCCCGTGTAGTAGATGCCGCCCTCGTTGGTGGGGGCGATCCTGCATTCCAGCCGGCGCATGACGTCCGGGATGTCGAAATGCACGCCGGCCATCGCTTCCACGGCCTTGTCCGAGAGATCCTGCATCCACGCCTGCAGTGCATCGGTGCCCTGCAGCTGGCGGGCCGGATCCTCGTCCAGGATCTGCATGGCCTCCTCGATGGTGGCACCCTCGCGGATCTCGTTCGCCACGGCCTCCTGTTCCGCGATCACACGGTCCAGTTCCTCCACGCCCCACTGGTAGGTCTCCTCGAGGTCGACGGCGGAGCCGAGGAAACGCCGCGACATCAGTGCGTAGTGGTCCCGGCCCACGGCGTCCTTCTCCGGCGCAGTGGGCAGGAGGTCGTCCTGCAGGAAGGCGGCCAGGGTGTGGTACGCGCTACGGGCGGCCTCGGCTCCGCTTCTCAGCTGGTTCTGGATGGAGTCGGCGAGGTCACCGTCGTCGGCAGTGGTGGTGGCGCCGAGGCTGTCGAAGAAACCGCCGTCCTCCGCGTACTTGGTGGACTGCTCGATGACGATCAACACCTGGCGGCGGGCTCCGACCAGGTTGCGCTCGCGGCCTTCACGGAGCGAGGAGATGTAGCCGTTGATGGCGTCCGGTACGTTCGCCATGCGTCCGGCGATGTGGATCCAGTCCTGCGCCGTGGCGGTGGGCATGAGGTCGAAGATGGCGCGGATGCTCTGCGCCGGGCAGGCGATGTTGTTGAGCTCGGCGTAGTCCAGGCCTGCCTCGTGGATCTCGAGGTCCAGGCCGAGCCGCTCGCGCATGGCGTCGAGGGTCACGGCGTCGACGTGGTCCACGGGCTGCAGGTCGTCGAGGCGGAGCAGTGCCTCTCGCGCGGCTTCGGCGAGGGCCTCGATACCGGCCGGTGAGTAGTCCTGGTACTCGGTCTCGTGCCCGGCGATGCCCAGTTCGGTGGCGAAGTTCGGCATCAGCTCGAGCAGCGTCTCGTAGTAGGACGTGGCGACGCCGTCGATGGCGGTGGACGGCCGCACGTGCTGGTCGGTGTCGGACGGGGCGGGAGCTGGGGTCTCATGAGTCACCTCCCGAGCCTAGCCTTCGGTGGTTCGGCGGTGCGAATGATCGGCGGGAATCGTGGTCGGGTTTCCGGTGGTTCGAATATCAGGCGGATATAGGTGCGGGCAGCTCAACGGCGCGATTATCGGGTGCGAGATTGCGGATGATCATCAGGTTGATCCCGACTCGATAGGAATGGCGATCCTCGCGGTGCGAATAGTCGCTGCACTCATGGAATCCGTTGGGCCTGGATCTACTGATTCATCGCCCGGCGATATCCAGTAACTCTGGCCGGTGATATTCGGTTCGATCAGCATTCCTTCGGATCGCTTATCTTCCTGACCACTGCATCAGCACATCACCGATACCGGGAATGTGCTGATGCTCTCTGCGAAAGAATGTCAGAGGGGTGGTGGTTCGATGTCGCAGGGGTATGTTCTTCCGGCCGGCGAGGTTGCCGTCAGGATCCCGTCCGGGGACTGGGCGTATCGCCATACCCCTTCGCTCTTGAGCATGTGGTGCTTGCGGCACAGATGCGCGAGGTTGTTGTGGGCGGTGGTGCCGTTCTGCGACCAGGGTCTGGTGTGGTCCAGTTCGCATCTCGAGGCCGGGACCGAGCACCCGGGATGTCTGCAGGTGCGGTCGCGGACGCGTAGCCATTTCCTCAGGTCCGCCGGCACTGCATAGCTGGTGCGGCCCACGCTCAGTACTGCGCCCGTCTCCGGATGCGTCAAGAGCCTGGTGAACGACGGCGCGTGGGCCGCGAGGCGGCGGGCGACCTCGGCGGGAATGGGCCCGTATCCTT
>JASLBS010000075.1 GCA_030146405.1 Arthrobacter sp. | reverse complement strand
GGGCGCCATCCTCGGGTTCCTCGCCGCCCTCGTCATCGCCTACACGGGGGCCGAGGACCCCACCCTGACGCGCGAGTCCGTGCTCGGGTTCTTCACCGTGGTCCTCGCCCTGCCCGGCCTCCTCCTCGCCGCCCTCCTGGTACTGGTCTTCGACCGACGGAGCGTCAAGCGGGCCGAGCGCGCCCGTGCCGAGCGCACCCCCGACGAGGGCGCGGCCTAGGTACCGCGGGACCTGATCGTTCGTCCGGGCTAACGCAGCAGGCCTCCCCTGCCCTGGTGGTCGGTGTGCTGCTCGTCGTGCTCCTCGGTGCCATCTGGTGGCAGCGTGCTCATCCTTTCGTCATCGAAACCTCGATCGAGATCGATGCACCGCCCGAGGTGGTGTGGATCGTGCTGACCGACTTCGCCGCCTACCCGGAGTGGAACCCCTCGTTGGTGGGCATGACTGGTGAGCTGGAGGCCGGCCACAACCTGAAGTTCTCGACTGACGCGACCGAGGATGCACTCACCTTTGAACCAGTGGTACGGGAGGTGCGGCCGAACGAGCATCTTCGCTGGGAGGGCAGCCTCCTGGTCACCGGGCTGTTCGATGGCGAGCACGTCTTCGACCTCGAACCAGTCGCCGACGGCGGTACGCGTCTGGTGCAGTCGGAGTACTTCCGCGGAGTTGCGGTTCCATTCCTCTCGGGTTGGTTGGATGACAACACACGCCCCGATTTCATCACCATGAATGAGGCTCTCCGCGACCGCAGCGAACTCCTCACCGGCTGATGTTCCAGCTGACCGAGTTGTGTCGGCCTCCGCACAGGAGAACCTGCCAGCCGTGTAACAGCGCGCCCTGCCGGCGGCCGACCAACCTACGGCGGTGTTCGAGGAGATCACATCTGACAGCGCCGAATAGCAGGGGACGCAACCTCTTCCCGAGCCGCTCCCTGACATAGCTGAGTTATCGGCAGTTCGGCCACGCGTGCTCACGGGGACGGACATCGGGTTCAGCTCGACTCTTCGAGCCCATCCTGGATCACGTGTGCAGGTGGGCCGGAAGCCGTCACCACATCAAGCGACGATAGCCTGTGGCTCGATGAAGCTCTGCCGGTATTCCTCGGCGGCCGGCTTCTCTGTGATCTTTGATCGGTTGCGCTGGCGGTCGAATGCCCGCACTATGCAGCAGCCAATGGCGCGTTGGCGCGATCTGATCCGGCACAGTCGGCCGAAGGCTGGAGCGACGATACGTGTGGGCGTCGCCGTCTTCGTCATGGCTGAAAGGATGTTCTGGCCCAGCGTGCCGCCGCTGGTGATCCTGAAAGAATGGGGTATGACAATTTCTGATGTCGTCCTGCCTGATGAGTACGGCTCGATCCTGCAGGCGCTGAAGGATCGGGTGCGTGGTGCTCGTCAGAAAGCACAACGGACGGTTAATACCCAGCTCATCGAGCTGTACTGGCACTTAGGTCACGAAATCATGATTCGGCGTGAGCGTCAGGGGTGGGGGACCGGGGTCATGAAGAGACTGGCGGAGGATCTGCGGGCCGAGTTCCCGGACATGACGGGATTGTCGCGCAGTAATCTGCAGTACATGCGGGCGTTCGCCGCAGCATGGGACGAGGACGCAATTGTCCAACAGGCTGTTGGACAATTGCCGTGGGGCCACGTCGTCTTGCTCCTCGACAAGCTTGACGCCCCTGACGTCCGCGACTGGTACGCCGCGGCAGCAGTGGAGTACGGGTGGTCTCGGAACGTACTTGCGAACATGATCATGAACAAATCGATGGAGCGTACCGGTACAGCGCCCTCGAATTTCACCCGCAGCCTGCCCGCAGCGGACTCAGAACTGGCGCAGCAGACAGCTAAAGACCCGTATGCCTTCGAGTTCCTCGGGTTGTCCGGCGAGGTTGCCGAGCGGGACCTCGAGCAGGCTCTCACCGACCGCATTGTCGACACCCTTCGCGAGCTCGGGCCCGGATTCGCGTTCGTTGGCCGGCAGGTCCACCTCGAGGTCGAAGGAGACGACTTCTACATCGACCTGCTGTTCTTCCACGTCGAACAGCTGCGCTACTTCGTGATCGAGCTCAAGACCGGCAAATTCCAACCCGAATACGCCGGCAAGCTGAACTTCTACGTCGCCCTGGTCGACGGCAAGCTCCGACGCGAAACCCACAACGACACCGTCGGGATCCTGATCTGCGGCAGTAAGAACGACCACACCGTTCGCTACGCGCTCGGCCGCTCCGAATCACCGATGGCCGTGTCCACCTACACGTACGAAAGTCTGCCCGCGGCAGAACAGCGGGCCCTGCCGGCGGCCGACGAACTTACAGCGGCATTCGATCAGATTGCAGCAGAGAGCACCGGATAAGAGGGGATCCAGCCTCGAACCATCACCTTCCATACCATTGGTTATCCGTGATCTCGGTGTGAGCCGAGTTGCTCTCCATGCGCGGATTTTCGAGGTGATACCCAGGATTATTGAAGGCTCCCAGCCGTAGCAGGAGCGCGCACTGATCTTCAGGCTCACCGGAGCTCCATCCGGTTCCCGACACCGTGGTCGGTGAGGCTCTCACCCGGTTGGTCACCCGTGACCGCTCAGCGCGGTTCTCCCCGCTGCTGGTCACCGACAACGCGGGAAGGTTCGTGGGTGTCGCGAGGATGGAGCGGCTCATCGGCAAGCTCGCAGGGAAAGATGCACCGACCTCACCCTGAAACGGCCGGACCGGGAGTGGGCAGGGTGCAGATGCACCGCCAGCGCCGCGCCACCCGTCGCGCCCGCCGTGAGAGAATGAGCCCATGGTGCGCGGCGACGGACAACTCTCCCATGATCTTCTTCCCGGCGAAAAAGGACCACAGGATGCCTGCGGTGTCTTCGGTGTCTGGGCGCCCGGTGAGGAGGTGGCGAAGCTGACCTACTACGGCCTGTACGCGCTGCAGCACCGCGGCCAGGAATCCGCTGGGATCGCCACGAGCGACGGCGACCGGATCAATGTGTACAAGGACATGGGGCTCGTCTCCCAGGTGTTCGACGAGTCCACCCTCAACACCCTCACCGGGCACATCGCCGTCGGCCACTGCCGCTACTCCACCACCGGTTCCTCGCACTGGGCCAACGCCCAGCCCACCCTGGGTGCCACCGCCGCCGGCACCGTGGCACTGGCGCACAACGGCAATCTCACCAACTCCTCCGAGCTCTACCAGATGGTCCTCGATCGCCACGGCAAGCCCCGTGCGGGTGAGCTGGCGCGGGGCAACACCACGGACACCGCCCTGGTCACCGCGCTCCTCGCCGGGAACGACGACCGCTCCCTCGAGGAGACCGCCATGGAACTGCTGCCGAGCATCCGCGGTGCTTTCTGCTTCGTCTTCATGGACGAGGGCACCCTCTACGCAGCGCGGGATGCCTACGGCGTGCGCCCCCTCGTGCTCGGCCGCCTCGAGCGCGGCTGGGTGGTGGCCTCCGAGCAGGCGGCCCTGGCCACCGTGGGTGCGAGCTACATCCGGGAGATCGACCCCGGTGAGTTCATCGCGATCGACGAGGACGGCGTGCGCAGCAGCCGCTTCGCCACCCCCACCGCGGCCGGATGCGTGTTCGAGTACGTCTACCTGGCCCGGCCCGACGCCGCCATCGCCGGCCGCTCCGTCTACGAAGCCCGCGTGGAGATGGGCCGTCAGCTGGCCCGCGAGAACTCGGCAGCCGCGGACATCGTGATCCCCGTGCCGGAGTCGGGTACGCCGGCCGCCGTCGGTTTCGCCGAGGAGTCCGGCATCCCCTTCGCCCACGGCTTCGTGAAGAACGCCTACGTGGGCCGCACGTTCATCCAGCCCAGCCAGACCCTGCGCCAGCTCGGCATCCGGCTCAAGCTCAACGCCCTCGAATCGGTGATCCGCGGCAAACGCATCATCGTGGTGGACGATTCGATCGTCCGCGGCAACACGCAGCGCGCAGTGGTCCGCATGCTGCGGGAGGCCGGTGCCGCGGAGGTACACGTGAAGATCTCGTCCCCCCCGGTGCGCTGGCCCTGCTTCTACGGCATCGATTTCGCCTCACGCGCGGAGCTCATCGCCAACGGTGCCCTGGTGGACGAGATCGCCTCGTCGATCGGCGCGGACAGCCTCGCGTACATCTCCGAGGACGGCATGATCGACGCAACGCAGCAACCGCGCGAGCGCCTGTGCACTGCGTGCTTCACCGGCCAGTACCCGATCGAACTGCCCGAGGACGACCGCCTCGGCAAGAACCTGCTCGAGCGCTCCAATCCCGCCGACAAGGCCGGTGCCACAGGCTGTGATCCGGGACCCGACGCCGAGTTCGAAGCCGTCCTGACCGAAGAAGACAAGAAAGAGCGGGTATGAGCACTCCGTCCAGTCCCATCACCTATGCCAGTGCCGGAGTGGACGTCGAAGCGGGTGATCGCGCCGTCGAACTGATGAAGGACGCCGTCCGCGCCACACACGGCGCGCAGGTCATCGGCGGGGTGGGCGGATTCGCCGGGCTCTTCGACGTCTCACGCCTCCTCACCTACACCCGGCCCCTCCTCGCGACGTCGACCGACGGCGTCGGTACCAAGGTGGCGATCGCTCAGGCGATGGACATCCACGACACCATCGGTTTCGACCTCGTGGGAATGGTGGTGGACGACATCGTGGTGGTCGGCGCGGAGCCGCTCTTCATGACCGACTACATCGCGTGCGGCAAGGTGGTCCCCGAGCGGATCGCCGATATCGTGCGTGGGATCGCCGCCGGCTGTTCCGCCGCGGGTACCGCCCTGGTGGGCGGGGAGACCGCCGAGCACCCGGGGTTGCTCGGTGAACACGAGTACGACGTCGCGGGTGCTGCGACCGGCGTGGTCGAGGCCGATCGTGTCCTCGGCCCGGAGCGTGTGCGCGAGGGCGACGTGGTGATCGGGATGGCGTCGTCGGGCCTGCACTCGAACGGCTACTCGCTGGTACGGCGCGTGATCAACCAGGCCGGGTGGGCCCTGGACCGTCAGGTGTCGGAACTCGGGCGGACCCTCGGCGAGGAACTCCTGGAGCCCACGCGGATCTACGCCGCCGACTGTCTGGCACTTACCCGCAACGATGCGGCGCAGGTGCACGGCTTCAGCCACGTGACCGGTGGCGGCCTCGCGGCGAACCTCGCCCGGGTACTGCCCCGCGGACTCGAAGCCACCGTGGACCGTTCCACCTGGGAGCTGCCGCCCATCTTCACCCTGGTGTCCCAGCTCGGTTCCGTGCCGCTGCCGGACCTCGAGCGGACCCTCAACCTCGGTGTGGGCATGGTCGCGATCGTCGGAGCCGAGGGTGCGGACACAGCACTGTCGCACCTCAACGCCGCCGGCGTGCCGTCCTGGATCATGGGTACCGTGCAGGCCGCCGGCGCCGGGAGCACCGACGGCCCCGACTACGTCCAGGGCGCCAAGGGCGTGGACGGCGGATCGGTCCGGCTCCTGGGCGCCTACGCCTGAGGACGGTCCCAGGGGTCGGTTCGTGATGGATCTCCTGGTGGGCTGGAGCAGATCGCGGCACTCGCCCGGGAGAACGGTGTGCGAGTGGTCTCGGACGAGATCCACAGCCCGCTCGTCCTGGAAGGTAGCAGCTTCACGCCCTACCTGAGCGTGGCCGGAGCCGAGGACGCGTTCGCCGTCACCTCCGCGTCCAAGGCCTGGAACCTCGCCGGCCTGAAAGCGGCGCTGATCGTCGCCGGACCCGCTGCGACGGCGGACCTCCGGCGCCTGCCAGAGGAAGTGGGCCACGGCCCCAGCCACCTCGGGATCATCGCCCACACGGCAGCCCTCACCCATGGCGAACCCTGGCTCGATGCACTGGTCGCAGGGCTGGCGAGCAACCGGGCTCTTCTGGAGACCCTCGTAGCCGAGCATCTCCCGGGCATCCGCTTCCGGGCGCCCGAGGGGACGTATCTGGCGTGGTTCGATTGCCGGGCTCTCGGCCTCCACGGTCCCCGGGCCGCCTCTTCGGCCGGAGTGGTGAGCGACCTCGCCGGGCCTGCCCGGTTCTTCCTGGACCATGCGCGCGTGGCACTGAGCTCGGGGCACGTCTTCGGCTCCGGCGGATCGGGCCACGTACGGCTGAACTTCGCCACCGCGCAGGCGATCCTCACCGATGCCGTCCTCCGGATGGCCCGTGCACTGGACGAGCAACCCCGATGATCCGTCCGTTCTGATCCGAGACAGCAGCACACCCGGGAGGACAACCCAGCTCCGCCCGGCGGGATGCCGCGGTCGACACCATCGCGATTATTCGGCGAGATGCACGGGGTTCAGCCGGCGGACCCCACTCCGGGAGCTCCCGGCCCGGTGCCCTCCGGTCCGGTATCGGCACCGGGAACGGTCGCGTTCGCACTGCTTCCCTCGATGTCTGAGGGGCCCGGACGGCCCAGCAGATATCCCTGGCCCTGGTCGCACCCCAGCCCGTGAAGGATGAGCTCCTGCGTGGGCGTCTCGATCCCCTCGGCGATCACTGTGAGGTGGAGGGAGTGGGCCAGGCCGATGACGGCGGTGACGATGGCGAATGCCTCCCGTCTCCTGTCGGCGTCGTCGAGTCCGGAGATGAAGGACCTGTCGATCTTGATGACGTCGACCGGGAACTGCGCGATGTAGGACAGGGAGGAGTAGCCGGTGCCGAAGTCGTCGATCGCCAAGGACACTCCGAGATCCTGCAACCGGGTGAGCGTGTTGGTGGCGCGGCTCAGATCGATCATGAGGACGCTCTCGGTGATCTCGATGCCGAGGACAACCCCGGGCAGATCGTGATGTCGCAGGGCGTTCTCCACACCGGCGGCGAAGTCAGGGTCCTCGAGTTCCGACGCCGAGACGTTGATCCACATGACCGGAGTGGTGCCGCTCTTTCCGCCCAGCCGCCCGACTTCGGTCAGGGCTGCCCGCAGCACCCACTGGCCGAGTTCCTTCATGAGCCCGGCTTCCTCGGCGATCTCGATGAAGGCGCCGGGCATCAGCAGGCCCCGCTGTGGGTGCTCCCACCTCACGAGTGCCTCCAGACCCACCACCACCCCACTCACCAGGTCCAGCTGGGGCTGGTAGTGGAGCCGGAGTTCCCCACCACGGAGGGCCTGCGGCAACTCCGCCCTGAGGAGGAGGCGTTGCCGCGCCACCGCGCTGGTCCTCGGCTCATGGAGTACGAAGCGGTCGCGTCCGGCTTCCTTCGCCACGTACATCGCATCGTCGCTGTCACGCAGGAGCTGATCGGCCGACGTCGTCCCGGATTGCGCGATGGCCACCCCGATCGAGAGCGTCACCGTGACCGCGTGCCCGCGCACCATGACCGGCTCGCGGACGGCGGCCAGCAGACGGGCCGAGACGACGGCGGCTCCCTCGGCGTCCAAGGAGGGGCACAGCACCACGAGTTCGTCCCCACCGAGCCGCGCCACCGTGTCGTCCTTCTTGACCGCTGCCTGGAGACGGCGGGCCACGGTGGTCAGCACCATGTCGCCGATGTGGTGCCCGTAGGTGTCATTGATCGTCTTGAACCGGTCGATGTCGCAGAAGAGTACCGCCGTGTGCGCGGAAGCGGACTGGGCGTGTTCCGCGCCGATCCCGTCCAGCAGTGCGGTCTCGGCGCGTCCGCTGCCGTCGACGTCGTCGCGTCCGTCGCGGGTCCCCTCCCTGAGGGCAGGATGCCGGCCGTCCCTACCCGTCTGCAGCGCCTGGTCGAGCCGGTCCATGAAGAGGGCACGGTTGGGCAGGGTGGTCAGGGTGTCGTGCAACGCGTAGTGCTGCAGCCGGTGCTCGAAGGCCTTGCGCGCGGTGATGTCCTCGATGTGGTCGATGAGCAGGGAGGGGGCTTCGTCGGCGCCGCGCACCACGGAGGTGGAGTGCAGGATGCCCACCACCGATCCGTCGGCATGCATGAACCTGGTCTCGTGCTGACGGCGATCGTGGTCACCCCGTACCAGCGATCGGCGTTGTCGTTCGGCATGATGCGCGTCCTCGGGATGCGTGACATCCTGCACGGTCATGAGGAGCAGCTCCTCCGCGGCGTACCCGAGCAGATCGGCCAGTGCCCGATTGACCTGCAGGAACCGGCCGGAGAGGGCCGTGATGGCCATGCCGATCGGGGCGTCGTCGAACGCACTGCGGAATCTGCCGTTGAGTTCCCGGAGCCTGCTCCGGGTGGCCCGGTGCTCGGTGATGTCCGAGCAGGCCAGCACCAGGGGTGGTGCGTCCGAGGCATCCGCCAGTTCCGCCACGTTGAGTTGCAACCAGAGCCATCGACCGTCACCGTGCCGTACCCGCACCTCTGCCGTCGCTTCGCTGCCGAACCGCGGTCCGAGGATGGGCCGTAGGAGCGCCTGGGTGATCGCGTGGTCGTCGGGATGCACCAGCTGGAGGAGGTCGGTGCCGTGGATGTCCGCGGGAGCGATGCCGAGCACTTTCTCCGAGCTGGGGTTGGCCACCGTCACACGATGCTGCTGATCCAGGATCAGCACCAGATCGGAGGTGCTCTCCAGCATGACGCGCACCGCCACCTCCCGAAGCTTGCGCGCGGTGATGTCCCTCTGCACCGCTATCCAGTGCGTATACCAGCCGCGCTCGTTGCTCACGGGCGTGATGCTGATCTGCACCCAGAATTCCGTGCCGTCCTTCTTGCGGTTCAGCAGCTCCACCTCCACCGGCTCCCAGGCGACGAGCGCCGCCTTCAGGCGATCGAGCTCGCGGCGGTCGGTGTCGGGCGACTGCAGGAGGCGCGGCGTCAGGCCGATGATGTCCTCGGGCTCGTAGCCCGTCATGCGTGTGAAGGCTTCGTTGACGTAGATGACCTTCGGGCCGCCCGAGGGCAGGTCGAGCGGCTCGGCCTTCGTGACCAGCACCACGTCACTGGCGTTGACCACGATCGACTCGAAGAAGAAGCGGCTGGCCAGCAGCTTCGCAGCGGCCGGGCCCACCACGTCCGTGAGTTCGGGCCGGGCAGTTGTATCTGACTGCTGAGGACCAGGCATGGAGGACTTTCGGATGGAGTGGGAGGGGAATCGCCGCACGGAGGTCAGGACCTCGGAGACGTCCCCAGATCACATCATCAGGCCTCCGGGCCCCCCTCGCGTGCAGCCGCACCAAACCTTCCCGAAGACTTGGTCAACCCTTCGACTCCGGATGCCCACCTCCACAGAGGCATGCAGGTCGGGGCTCTCCTGGCCACCGGTACGACGTTGCGGCACGGATTCGCATAAAAAGCTTGACTCTGCCCCTCAACGTAATAAGTTTGTGTCTACAACATATTGGTCACACACACTCTGGAGCACTCAATGACGATCGAGCCCACCCGCGACGACAAATTCTCCTTCGGACTCTGGACGGTGGGCTGGGAGGCCCAGGACCAGTTCGGTTCCGCCACCCGCGCCCCCCTCGACGTCGTCGAGGCAGTCAACCGCCTGAGCGACCTCGGCGCCTACGGCCTCACCTTCCACGACAACGACCTCTTCCCTTTCGATGCCACCGCGGGCGAGCGCCAGGCGCAGATCGACCGCCTCAAGGGCGCGCTCGACTCCACCGGGCTGATCGTTCCCATGGTCACGACGAACCTGTTCAGCCACCCGGTGTTCAAGGACGGTGGCTTCACCAGTAACGATCGTGGCGTCCGCCGTTTCGCGATCCGCAAGGTGCTGGAGAACATCGACCTCGCCGCCGAGCTCGGCGCGAAGACCTTCGTCATGTGGGGCGGGCGTGAAGGCAGCGAGTACGACGCCGCCAAGGACATCCGCGGCGCCCTCGAGCGTTACCGCGAGGCCGTCAACCTGCTGGGCGATTACGTCACCGACAAGGGCTACGACATCCGTTTCGCGATCGAGCCCAAGCCGAACGAACCCCGCGGCGACATCCTCCTGCCCACCCTCGGCCACGCCATGGCGTTCATCGAGACGCTCGAGCGCCCCGAACTCGTGGGCATCAACCCCGAGACCGGGCACGAGCAGATGGCGGGCCTGAACTTCACGCACGGCATCGCGCAGGCCCTGTACCAGGGCAAGCTCTTCCACATCGACCTCAACGGCCAGCGCAGCATCAAGTTCGACCAGGACCTCGTCTTCGGTCACGGCGACCTGCAGAACGCCTTCTCCCTCGTGGACCTGCTGGAGAACGGCGGACCCGACGGTGGCCCGGCCTATGACGGGCCCCGCCACTTCGACTACAAGCCGAGCCGCACCGAGGACATGGACGGCGTCTGGGAGTCAGCGTCCGCCAACATGCAGACCTACCTCCTCCTCAAGGAGCGCGCTGCGGCCTTCCGCGCGGACCCCGAGGTCCAGGCCGCCCTCACCGCATCCCGCGTATCGGAGATCAACGAGCCGACGCTCAACGAGGGTGAGAGCTACGACGCCCTGCGCGCCGACCGCTCCGCCTACGAGGACTTCGACGCCGACGCCTACTTCAACGGCAAGGGCTTCGGCTTCGTGAAGCTCCAGCAGCTCTTCATCGAGCACCTGCTCGGAGCCCGCTGACCCATGGCTCTCGTTGCCGGCGTCGATTCGTCCACCCAGAGCTGCAAGGTGGTCCTCGTCGACCCCGGGACCGGCACCGAGGTCCGCACAGGGCGTGCGCTCCACCCCGAGGGCACGGAGGTACCCCCGGAAGCGTGGTGGCACGCCCTGATGTCAGCCCTCGAGGCAGCGGGCGGGCTGGCGGACGACGTCGGGGCCCTCGCCGTCGCGGGCCAGCAGCACGGCATGGTGCTGCTGGGGAGCGACGGACAGGTGCTCCGGAACGCGTTGCTCTGGAACGACACCCGGTCCGCCGGCGCCGCACGGGACCTGGTCCACGAGCTGGGCGTCGACGAGCTCGTGGCGCGGACCGGTTCGGCACCCGTGGCATCCTTCACCAGCACCAAGGTGCGATGGGTGCGGGACGCCGAACCCGATCTCGTCCCGGCGATCGCCGCCGTGGCACTCCCGCACGACTGGCTCACGTGGCGCCTCCGGGGTTTCGGCCCCGAGGGCGAAGCGCCGCTGGGGCCGGTCCTGGAGGAACTGGTCACCGACCGCTCGGATGCGAGCGGCACCGGTTACTGGAACCCGGCCACGGGAGCCTACGACCTCGACCTGTTCGAGCACATCCTCGGACGCCCTGCCCGCGAGGCCGCGGGTGCGGGGAACGCCCCGACCGGGAGGACCCACGTGGTCCTCCCCCGGGTACTGCCCGCCGATGTCCCGGCCGGTGAGGTGCATCCTTCGTTCCTCGCGTCGAAGGATCACCGGATCGTCCTGGGCGCCGGTGCCGGGGACAACGCGGGCGCCGGACTGGGCCTCGGAGCGGAGGAGGGCGACGTCGTGGTGTCCCTCGGCACCAGCGGAACCGTGTTCGCCGTCGCGGCGGATCCGGTGGCGGACGCCTCCGGCACCGTGGCGGGGTTCGCGGATGCGAGTGGCCTCTTCCTCCCCCTCGTGGCCACGCTCAACGCCGCCCGGGTGCTGTCATCGGTGGCGGGGATCCTCGGCGTGGACCACGACGGCCTGGCCGAGCTCGCTGGAGGGGCCGCCCCGGGCTCCGGCGGGGTGGTCCTGGTGCCCTACTTCGAGGGGGAGCGCACACCGAATCTCCCGACGGCGAAGGCCAGCTTCCACAACCTCAGCATGGCCTCGAGCACCCGCAGCAACCTCGCGCGTGCCGCCATCGAGGGAATGCTCTGCGGCCTGGCCGATGCACTCGACGCCGTGCGTGCCACCGGGGTGGTACCGCGGCACCTGCTGCTGATCGGTGGGGCGGCGCAGAACGCAGCGGTGCAGGACGTGGCCGCTCAGGTCTTCGATCTCCCCGTCCGCGTACCCGCTCCCGGCGAGTACGTGGCGCGCGGCGCTGCCGTCCAGGCCGCCTGGGTGCTCACCGGGGAGCGTCCGCGGTGGAAGGTGGGAACGGTGGAGGACAGGGTGTCGGACCATCAGCCACTGATTCGCCGGCAGTATCGGGCGGCGGTGGACTCGGTGACCTTCCCTGCCTGATCACCCCGGTACGAACGAGGGCGAGGCACCTACCCGGGCTGGGTAGGTGCCTCGCCTGTTCTGTGATCCGCTATCGGATCGGGCGGTACGCGGTGGTCAGCGGCCGGAGCGCAGGTCGACGCCCACCTGGTCCACCTTGCGGTGGAAGGCCATGCCGGCCTTGCCACCGAGGATCGCTGCGAGCAGCGGGATGAGGACCGCGATGGCCAGGGCGATGAGGCCGCTGGCGGTCAGGGTGTCCTGGTTGAGCGCGATACTGGGTGCGCCGTCGAGGTTGGAGAGGACGTTGAACTGGTCACCGGCGACGACGGCGAGGATGGCGAGGACGATCGCGATGATGATCCCCCAGAGCCAGACGGCCAGGCCTTGCTTGGCACCGTCGAAGCGCGCCATCCGTCCGGCGACGTAGCCTCCGCAGTAGTAGGCGATGAACAGGATGACCGCCAGGACGATCCCGCTCACGATCCCGATGGTCTGCGCGTTCTCGGAGGCCTGGTTCGCGGCGTCGTTCACATCGCTCGTGTTTGAGGCCCCGACACCCACACCGATCGCCGTGGCGATCGCGCTGAGGATGACGGTGAGGCCGATCGCGGTCAGCCAACCGAAGAACGCCGAACCGAACTTGATGCCACCGAATCGCTCGCGCTCGGCTTCGACGACGTCGTTCCGTCGGCTCTTCGGGGTGCTCGCGCCCACCGTGCTCTCTTTCGGGGTGCTCGCACCCGCCGTGTTGTCTTCAGGGGTGCTCGCACCCGCCGGGTTTCCTGATGCCATGATATTTCTGCTCCTTCGTAGGTGGTTGTACTCTCCGCGGAGGGCGGAGCCTTCGTTCCGGTAAAGTAAGCCTGCTTACTACCGTGAAGGTTCGAAGAGCCGAATGCAACAAACTTCTTTTGCCCTCAGTGCAACTAAGCGGCCCCGCGCCTCGTGGCCCGCGCCCGTACCACCCACGACCGTTCAGGAGATGCGCCATGACCGAAGAGCACACCGCAGCCGGAGGGACCCCCGCACGGCGGGTGACCGTTCTGGGCAGCAGCGGAGGCAACCTCCGCAGCCACGGCGGTAACGACCCTGAACTGCTCATACGGGACGTGGCCCGCCAGGTGGATGCAGCCGGATTCCTCCTCGCCTCGGTCCAGTTCGTCTCCACCGGCACATCCATGGACGGCATCTCCGAGGACGCCCCGGCCCAGCTGTGGCTGCTGACGCCACAAGGATTCGGGATCACCTCGACCGGGACACTGGCGGAGATCAACGTGCAGGCGAGGAGGAACGACGAGATCCTCGCCGCCCAGGTGGAATTAGGGGAGATCGACGGACTCATCCTGATGAGCGCCGATCCCGGGGACACCAACTCCAGGACACTGCGGGCCGCGGCCCGTCACCGGATCCCCGTTGCGGGTACCGGCGGCAGCTCCATCGCCGAGGCTCAGCAGATGGGCGTGAACGTGGTCTCGGCGTCCGGTACCACCGGCACCACGAGCACCACGCGTGCCGTCGCCTACGTGTCGGGACTGGCGAGGGCATGGAACGTCAGGTACCGGGCCGCCCTGGGCGGCTCCGAAAGTAGCGGTCCCGACGGTGGCGGGGAGGGTGCCGCGCACGAGGCCGCCTGGCAACGGATCAGCATCCGCGGCATCATGGTGGGCAGCATCCCCGCCTTCATCGCCCTCGCCCTGGTGCTGGCCCTCAGCAGAATCCCCGTCCTGGGTGACCTCACGGAGGTCTTCGACGCGCTGATCGCCGGGCTGCCCATCGTGGTCGCGGCCGTGGCCGCCCGCAAGGTCTCGGGTCTCGATGAGGTGGGGCTCGTGGCCGGAGCGCTGGCGGGTATCCTCTCGGCACGCGGAGGTATTCTCGGCGGCCTGGCCGGCGGCATCCTGGCGGGTCTGCTGGCGGCCCACCTCATCAGGTGGACCCTCTCCCGCCGCTTCCCCGCCACCACGGCGAACATCGTGACGGGCGCCCTCGCCGGCCTCGTGCCCGGACTGGTGGTCCACTACCTCCTCGCACCGGTCACGAGCCTCGCCGGCGACGGCGTGCGGGTTGCCATCGAGGCCGCCCTGGACTTCAGTCCCCTACTGGCAGGAGCCCTCGCGGGTCTCGTGATGTGGCCGGCCATCATCGGCGGCGTCTACCACTCCGTGATCCTGCCCCTGGTCCTGCTGGAGATGGGGCAGAAGGGCCACAGCTTCTTCGGTGCCATCGACATGGTGGCCCTGGTGATGGTGAGCCTAGGTATCACCCTGGCCAACGTGGTGAGGCCCCGCTCCAGCGGGGAGCGGGCTCTGGCCGGATCCGGCGCCTCGGTCAACTTCTTCTTCGGCACGTTCGTGGAGGCCTCCTACCCCTTCATGTTCTCCGACAAGAAGGTCTTCGCCATCGCGATCGCCTGTGCCACGACCGGCGGCGCACTCGTGGGAGTGCTCGGCACGGAAGCCTCGGCCTACCTGCCCGCCGTCGTCGCCCCCTTCATCGCCACCAACCCGCTGGGCATGGTCACGGCCATGGTCGTGACGGCCGCGCTCGCCTTCACCCTCACCCTCATGGCCAATCTGGCGCACCTGCGCACCGTCCGGCGCACCGCGGCCCTCGCCGGTTGAGCGACCACGTCGGGGATCAGCCGACGTCGACGCCCGCCGGGCAGTGCAATTGCCGTGTGTGGTCCACCGCGCGCGTCCTTCCCGTGAGCGTGAGCGGCACGACCGCACGGATATCGCTGCTCGAGGCCCCGAGGCGCAGTTCGAGCGCCCCCGGTTCCACGATGCGCCGGCCGTCCCGTCCCGTGAAGGCCGTGACATCGGCGTGCACGGTGAAGGACACCCGCGCCGACGCCCCCGCCGTGATCGGGACGCGCGTAGCCGATCAGGCGTTGGACCGGCCGCACCACCGACGCCACCGGATCGTGGAGGTACAGCTGCACCACCTCCACGCCGTCGCGCTCGCCCGCGTTGGTCACCGTGATGTGGACGTCCACCCCGCCGTCGGTCGGAGCGGTGTCCGCGGTCGATGCGGCGTCCCCCACGTGAACTCGGTGTAGCTGAGCCCGTGATCGAAGGCGAAGGCCGCCGTCGGGTCGATGTTGGACACGCCGCTGGCCTGCGCGAGCGGCGCCGCGAGATAGGTGGACGGCTGGGCCCCCGGCGTCGCGGGGATACTGACGGGCAGGCGCCCGGCCGGATTGATCCGTCCGCTCAGCACCCCGGCGACTGCCCCGGCGCCCTCTTCGCCCGGGAAGAATCCCTGCACGACGGCGGCGGCATCGGTCGCGGCGGAGCCGAGCGCGTAGGGGCGGCCTGTCAGCAGCACGACGACGACCGGCTTCCCCGTCGCGAGCAGCGTATCGAGCAACTGCCGCTGGACACCGGGGAGTGCCAGGGACTCGGCATCGCAGCCCTCGCCGCTCGTTCCGCGTCCGAACAGCCCTGCGCGGTCCCCGAGGACCGCCACGACGACGTCGGCCGCACCTGCGACGGCGAGCGCCTCGTCGAAGCCGGTGGTCGCGGAACCGTCGATGGAGCAGCCGGCCGCAACGGTGATGTCGCTGTCCGCGAATTCGTGGTGGAGCGCTTCGGCCACCGTCGGAATGGCCAGGCCCACCGCGATCTCCGGATGCTGCTCGCCCACGTGGGCGGGGAACGAGTAGCAGCCGAGGAAGGCGCGGTGGGTGTCCGAGTTGGGCCCGATCAGGGCGATCCGAGGAGCACCGACGAGCGGCAGGATCCCGCTGTTGCGCACCAGGACGATCGACTGCTCGGCGAGCTCGCTCGCGATGGCACGGTTCCCGGGGGGATCGAGGTCGATGACGGGGATCGCGGTCGACCCCGCCTCGGCGAGGGCGGAGGGAACGGGTGACCAGCCCTCGTCGAGGAGACCGAGGTCCAGTTTCTGGTGCAGTACCCGCCGCAGCGCACGGTCGACGAGGGCTTCGTCCAGCCGACCGGCGTCGATCTCACCGATCAGGTGTTCGCCGAAGGTGTGGATGGTGGGCAGCTCGACGTCGACCCCTGCCGCGAGCGCCGCGGCCGCTGCCTCCCCGAGTGTCCCCGCCGCCCGGTGAAGTTCCTTGAGGAAGGCGATCCCGAAGTAGTCGGCCACCACCGTCCCGTCGAAGCCCCAGGTGTCCCTCAGCAGCGAGGTCAGCAGTGAGGCGTCCGCAGCGGTGGGCACGCCGTCGATGTCCGTGTACGAGTGCATGACCGATCGCACGCCGGATTCCCGGACCGCCATCTCGAACGGTGGCAGGAGGACGTCTGCCCGCTCGCGTTCCCCGACGGAGACGGGGGCGAGGTTGCGCCCGGCCCTGGAGGCCGAGTAACCGACGAAGTGCTTGAGCGTCGCGACGATCCCGGCGGGCTCCAACCCCTGCACGTAGGCGGTCGCGATGGTGCCGATCAGGTAGGGATCCTCGCCGATGGTTTCCACGACGCGCCCCCAGCGGGCGTCGCGGACGACGTCGAGCACCGGCGCCAGCCCCTGGTGGACGCCCACGGAGCGGAGGTCGGCTCCGATCGCGGAGGACATCGAACGCACCAGGTCGGGATTGAAGGTCGCACCCCATGCGAGGGGAACCGGGTACGCCGTCGCCTTCCAGGCCGCGAAGCCTGCGAGGCATTCCTCGTGGACGAGGGCCGGGATGCCAAAACGGTTGGCGGCCGCGACGCGCTCCTGCGTGCGCTGCAGTGACAGGGCACCGAAGCCCGGTTCCACCGGAGCGGTGCCGAAGGGCCGTGTGAGCTGACCGAGACCGTGCGGCAGGAGCTCGTCGAGGTCCACCGCGTCGTT
>JASLBS010000053.1 GCA_030146405.1 Arthrobacter sp. | reverse complement strand
GGGCCTGATCACCATGGCCATCGCCTACGTGGTGCAGCTCCGTGGCATGCGGAAGGAAGGCTGACCGTGAGCGTCGCCGTCGAACCCACCCGCTCCCGGGACACGAAGCCGAGGTCCGCGCACGTGCGGATGAAGAGCAAGTGCTACAGTCGGGACGCCCCGAAGCGCAGCGTCCTGCTGACCGTCCTCACGGGCATCGTGCTCGTCTACAGCCTCATCCCCCTGATCTGGCTGGTCATCAACTCCTCGAAGACGCAGAGCGACCTCTTCACCTCATTCGGCCTGTGGTTCAGCGGAGACTTCGCCCTGTTCTCCAACATCGCCGACACCCTGACCTACGACGACGGCATCTTCGTCCGCTGGTTCCTCAACACGGTGATGTACGTGGTGGCGGGCGCCGGCGGGGCCACGTTCCTCGCCGTCCTCGGCGGGTATGCCCTCGCGAAGTTCGACTTCCCGGGCAAGAAGGCGGTGTTCGCCGTCGTCATCGGTGCGGTGGCCGTTCCCGGTACCGCCCTGGCGGTACCCACCTTCCTGATGTTCAGCGAGATCGGGCTCACCAACACCCCGTGGGCCGTGATCATCCCCACCCTGATCTCGCCGTTCGGCCTCTACCTGATGTGGACATTCGCGGCGCAGGCCATCCCCACGGAACTGTTGGAATCGGCGCGCATGGATGGAGCCGGTGAATTCCGTACCTTCTTCCAGATCTGCATGCCACTGCTCGGCCCGGGGATCGTCACCGTGCTGCTCTTCACCATGGTGGCCACCTGGAACAACTTCTTCCTCCCCCTGATCATGCTTCGGAACCCGGACTGGTACCCGCTGACCCTTGGCCTCTACTCCTGGAACGGACAGGCCTCCACTGCGGGCGGCGAGGCGATCTTCAATCTCGTGATCGCCGGTTCGCTCCTGACCATCATTCCGCTGGTGGTGGCGTTCCTGCTGCTGCAGCGCTTCTGGCAGTCCGGCCTCAGTGCCGGCGCCGTCAAAGAATAATCCCCGACCCACCCTTCCCCGACAACGATGAAGTGAAGAGGAACCCATGAAGAACAGAATCTCTCCCGCGGTGCTCCGCGGCTCCGCACTGGCCCTCGCGGCGGCACTCGCCCTCACCGCCTGTGGCGGGAACGACGGCGGCTCGGCAGGCGAGGAGGTCAGTGCCGACGACGTCCAGGCAGCCCTCGACGAAGGCGGCTCGATCACCATCTGGTCCTGGGAGCCCACCCTCGACACCGTGGTGGCGGCCTTCGAGGAGGAACACCCCAACGTGGACGTCAACCTCGTGAACGCCGGAACCGGCAATGACCACTACACCGCACTGCAGAACGCCATCGCAGCCGGTTCTGGTGTGCCCGACATCGCCCAGCTCGAGTACTTCTCCCTCCCCCAGTTCGCTCTCTCCGACGCCGTGCAGGACCTCAGCGGTTACGGTGCCGGCGACCTCGAGGACACCTTCAACACCGGCCCGTGGAACTCCGTGCAGGCGAACGAGGGTATCTACGGCCTGCCCATGGACTCCGGGCCCATGGCCCTGTTCTACAACCAGGAGGTCTTCAGCAAGCACGATGTCGAGGTGCCCACCACGTGGGAGGAGTACGTCGACGCCGCTCGCGCCCTGCACGAGGCCGACCCCAACGTCTACATCGCCAATGACACGGGTGACGCCGGACTGGCCACCAGCCTCATCTGGCAGGCGGGTGGCCGACCGTTCCAGGTGGACGGCACCGACGTGGCCATCGACTTCTCCGACGAGGGCACCACCAAGTTCACCGAGACCTGGCAGCAGCTCCTCGACGAGGATCTCCTGGCACCCATCACATCCTGGGGCGACGAGTGGTACCAGGGCCTCGGCAACGGCACCATCGCCACCCTCGCCACGGGTGCCTGGATGCCGGCCAACTTCGAGTCCGGAGTCCCCTCGGCCTCGGGGCAGTGGCGCGCAGCACCGCTCCCCCAGTGGGAGGACGGCGAGAACGTCAGCGCCGAGAACGGTGGCAGCGCGCTGACCATCACAGAGGCCAGCACCCAGGGCGCCCTCGCGTACGCGTTCCTCGAGTACGCCAACGTGGGCGACGGTGTGCAGATGCGCGTGGACGAAGGTGCCTTCCCCGCCACGGCGGAGGCCCTGGAGTCCGAGGAGTTCCTGGGCGACGAGTTCGAGTACTTCGGTGGCCAGAAGGCCAACGAGATCTTTGCCGAATCCGCGCAGAACGTCGCAGAGGGCTGGTCCTATCTGCCCTTCCAGGCCTACGCGAACACCATCTACAACGACACCGCCGGCCAGGCCTATGTCTCCAGCACCCCGCTGTCCGAGGGCCTGAAGAACTGGCAGGATGCCAGCATCCGCTACGGCTCGGAGCAGGGCTTCACCGTCTCCGAGTAGTACCCGGACCGGGTGGGAGTGCACGCTCCCACCTGGTCCGCCCGCCCGCCGCACCCGCCGTCGTCGTCGCCCTGAAAGGCGAGGACGACGGCGGACGCACCACCACGTTTTCTCAAGGAGTCCCCCGTGTCCACACCCTCCACCCACCGCTGGCTGCGCTGGCCGTCCGAGCCGAACCGTCCCCGCATGGCATACGGCGCCGACTACAACCCGGAGCAGTGGCCGCGGGAGACGTGGGACGAGGACGTGCGGCTCATGCGCGAGGCCGGCGTCAACGTGGTCTCGCTCGCGATCTTCTCCTGGGCGCGCCTGCAGCCCGAGCGCGACACCTGGAACTTCGAGTGGCTGGACGAGGTCATCGAGCTCCTGCACGCCAACGGCATCGCCGTGGACCTCGCCACGGCCACCGCCTCCCCGCCGCCGTGGCTCGCCACCGAGCACCCCGAGATCCTGCCGGTCACCCAGGACGGCAGCACCCTGTGGCCCGGTGCGCGCCAGCACTGGCGCCCCACCAGCCCCGTGTTCCGCGAGCACGCGCTGAAGCTCGTGACCGCGATGGCCGAACGATACAAGGACCACCCCGCGATCTGCGCCTGGCACGTCTCCAACGAGCTCGGCTGCCACAACATCTACGACTACTCCGACGACGCCGCCCGCGCCTTCCGCACCTGGCTCACCGACCGTTACGGCAGCATCGACGCCCTCAACGACGCCTGGGGCACCGACTTCTGGTCCCAGCGCTACACCCGGTTCGAGCAGATCCTGCCCCCGCGCCAGGCGGCCTCGCACCCGAACCCCACGCAGCAGCTGGACTTCAAACGCTTCTCCTCGGACGCCCTCAAGCAGTACCTGCGCGAGGAACGCGACATCCTGCACGGCATCACCCCGAACATCCCCGTGACCACCAACTTCATGGTCATGGGCGAGTCCAAGGGCATGGACTACGCCGACTGGGCCGCCGAGGTGGACTTCGTCTCCAACGACCACTACTTCGTGCCCGGCCCGCAGGCCGTGGACGAACTCTCCTTCTCCGCGAACCTCACCGGCAACATCGCCGCCGGCAAGCCCTGGTTCCTCATGGAGCACTCCACCAGCGCCGTGAACTGGCAGCCCGTGAACACCCCGAAGAAGCCCGGCGCCCTGCGCCGGGACTCCCTCACCCACGTGGCCCACGGCGCGGACGCCGTCTGCTACTTCCAGTGGCGGCAGTCCAAGGCCGGAGCCGAGAAGTTCCACTCCGCGATGGTCCCCCACGCCGGCGAGGACAGCCCGATCTTCCGCGACGTCGTCAGCCTCGGCCGCGAACTCGGTGCACTCGCCGACGTCGTCGGCTCCCACCGCAGCAAGGCACCGGCCGCGATCGTCTTCGACTGGGACTCCTGGTGGGCCTCCGAGCAGGACTCCCACCCCACCGACCGCCTGCGCTACAAGCAGGAAGCCCTCGACTGGTACACCGCGTTCCTGAACCTCGGCATCCGCGCCGACGTGGTCCCGGTCGCCGCCGACCTCAGCGGCTACGGCCTCGTGGTGGCACCCATCCTCCACACCGTCCCCGCGGAGCTGAAGGGACGCCTCGAGGAGTACGTGAGCGGTGGCGGTCACCTCGTGGCCACCTACTTCAGCGGCATCACCGACCAGAACGACCACATCTGGCTCGGCGGCTACCCCGGCGCACTGGCCGAACTTCTCGGCGTGCGCATCGACGAGTTCGGCCCGCTGCTCGACGACGAGGAGGTCCAACTGGACAACGGCACCACCGCGACCCTGTGGGCCGACCGTGTGCTCCCTCGCGCCGACAACGTCGAAGCCCTCACCCGGTACACCACCGGTGAACACTCCGGCGACGCCGCGGTGACCCGCCGCGCCGTCGGCTCCGGCAGCGCCGCCTACGTGGGTGCACGCCTCGGCGCCGAAGGGATTGCCCCGGTGCTCGCGGACCTCGCCGCCCGCGCCGGCGTCACCAGCGAACTCCCCGAGGAACTCCGCGGCTCCGTGGAACAGGTCATCCGCACCGACGACGACGCCGACTACGTCTTCCTCATCAACCGCACCGACACCCCCGTGGACATCACCGGGTTGTCCGGCGACACCGTGACGGGCGAGAACGCCAAGCTGGCATCCCGCTCCGTCGCCGTCCGCAGGGTCGCGCACACCGCGAAGGGGTAATTTCCCCCATCACCCGATCGACGGGGCGTCCGCAGCAGCGGGCGCCCCGTCGTCGTTCCCGGGATGGGTCCGCTCCTCAGGGTGCTGGCACCTCGGCGAAAGCGTTGCGGAAGGCCGCGGCGGGGTGGCGGTCCGGAAGCCGGGGCCCCTCACCGAAGATCTTCTCCCGCAGCGTCCCGGGGCGGTACTCGGTCTGGGCCAGTCCGCGGCGGCGCAGCTCGGGCAACACACCCTCGATGAAGTCCTGGTAGGAGCCCGGGATGGTCTGGTTGATGATGTTGATCCCGTCGATCCCCGCGTCCTGCCAGGACTCGAGTTGATCGACGATCTGTTCCGGCGTGCCCGCGATCTGCTGGTTGTAGGCGCGGTACCGGGCGAGGTCGGCGATGGTCGGATTCCCGCCCGGCACCGAGGCGAACAGGGCTTCCAGGACTCCGCGGGCGCCGTCCGTGCGCAGGTCACCGAGCGTGGTGTCGAGGGGCAGCCCGCCGAGGTCCACGCCGATCCCTCCACCGATGTGCGCCACGATCATGTCGAGGTCCAGGTAGTCGTCGAGCTCGGCCTGCTTCGCCTTCACCTCGGCTTCGGTGGAACCGATGACGAAGGACAGCCCGGCGAAGAACCTGATGTCCTCGTCGCGGCGCCCGAGCCCCCGGGCGAGGGCCCGCACCGAGGTCGTAGTCTTCCGCGCATACTCCACATTGGGCGCAAACAGGAAGGCTGCTTCGGCGTTGGCGGCGGCGAAGTGCTGACCGCGCCCGGACGATCCCGCCTGGAAGAGCAGCGGGGTGCGCTGGGGCGAGGGCGCCACGAGATGCGGGCCCTCCACGGAGTAGCGCTCACCGCGATGGTTGATCTTGTGGACCTTGGACGGGTCGGCGTGCCGGCCCGTCGCCTTGTCCTGGACGAGTGCGCCCTCGTCCCAGGAGCCCTCCCAGAGTTTGTAGCAGACCTCCAGGTACTCGTCCGCCCAGTCGTACCGGCTGTCGTGCTCGAGGAGCCCGTCGTTGCCGAAGTTCCGGAACGAGTTCTCGAGCACGCTGGTGACGATGTTCCACGCCACGCGCCCGCGGCTCAGGTGGTCGAGGGTGGAGAGCTGTCGGGCGAACTGGAAGGGCTCGGACTGGACCACGGAGCTGGTCAGGGCGAGTCCCAGATGCTCCGTCGTCGCCACGAGCGCCGACTGCAGGATCAGGGGGTCATTGGACGGGACCTGGAGCCCGCGCTCCACGTGGGACTCCCAGCCGCCACCGTGATTGCCGTAGAGACCGACGACGTCGGCGAGGAACAGGGCGTCGAACTTCGCCTCCTCGAGGGTCCGGGCGAGGTCCGTCCACAGCTCGAGGTCGTTGAAGCGGTGCTGCTGGGCATCAGGGTGGCGCCACTGGCCACCGAGGATGTGACTGGTGGTGTTCATGGCGAAGGCGCTGAGGAGCAGCCGGGGGCGTTCGGTGAAGACTGACATCAGGGGGTTCCTCCGGTGGTGGTCGTTCGCGGGGTGGTGGCCTCTCCGATGCTGTTCAGACCGGTGGGAATGGTGTCGTTGAGGTAGTAGTCACCGATGGAGCGTGCTTTGAAGAGTGCGGGATTGTGCGTGGCGACCGTCCGTGCGTTCCGCCAGTGCCGGTCCAGCGCCTTGCCGGTGCTGACCGCCGAGGCGCCCGTGACGTCGAACAGTTCGCTCGTGACCGCGAGAACGAGGGGAGGAACCGCGACATGGGCCTGCTGGACGGCGAGCTCGGCGCGGAGGAACGCCTCCTCGGTGGACAACGCCAGGGCGGGGTCGACGGCGGCGTCCAGGTCCCGCGCCGCCGCGGTGACGACCGCCTCGGCCGCGTAGACCTTCGAGGCGAGGGCGCCCACGTGTTCCTGGATCTGGGGGTCGTCCCGGAACAGTCCGCCCGAGCCGGTGTTGAAGGTCCTCGTGCGGGTCCGGACGAGGTTCCGGGTGTCCCGGAGCGCCGCTCGTCCGATGCCCACGAGGACGGCGAGGAGGCAGAGCTGGAAGAACGCCGGCTCGAGTGTGCTCGTCACTTTCCGCTGCAAAATGTCGCCGGCTTCCACGGGCACCTGGGCGAACAGGGCGGTCCCCGTGCCGGTGAGGGGCTGCCCGAAGCCGTCCCAGTCGTCCAGGATGGTGACCCGCGGGTCGTCGGCCTTCACCAGGGCGTACTGCCGCCCTTCGAGCCCCTCGGTGCTCGCCATGACCACCACCCAGTCGGCGAAGATGCTCCCGGTGGTGTAGTACTTCTCACCGGTGAGGAGCCACTGCCCGTGCTTCTGGTGCAGCTTGGTTTGAGTAGTGCCCAGCGCGTTCCCCCCGCGTTCCGTGGCCGCATTGCCGAAGATCTGCCCCTCGATGATCCGGGGGAACCAGCGGTCCTGGAAGTCCGGGGACTGCAGCGCGGCGGTCTCCACGAAGGAGAAGTGGGACCGGAGCAGGTGGGCCACGTTGGAATCCGCCTCGGCCAGTTCGATCAGCAGCCGGAAGAGGTGCTCGTGGCTCACCGGGTCCCCACCGAAGCGGCGCGGCACCCGCAGGGTCGTGAAGCCCGCCTCCTTCAGCCACCCGACCTGCTCGAAGGGCAGGGTGTGCGCCGCCTCGCGCTCCGACGCCCCCTCGGCGATGCGCTCGAACACCGGACGGAAGCGGGCAACGAGTTCGGCGTACCGTGCGTTGTCGGAGGCCGGAGGGGCGTCCTGGTTCCGGGGTAGCAGGTTCGATGGGCTCTTGGCCGTGGTGGTCATGGAGTTCCTTGGGTCGCTGGGACGGTGCTGCGGGATTCCGCCAGGGCGCGCAGGCGGTGGCCGGGGTTGGAGCGCAGGAGCGCTTGGGTGTACTCGCTGGAGGGGTTCCCGAAGACGTCCGCCGTCGGGCCCGTTTCCACGAGCCGCCCCTGCCGCATGACGCCGACCGTGGTGGAGATCTGTTCCACCACGTGCAGATCGTGCGAGATGAACAGGTAGGTGAGGCCGAGGGTGTGCTGCAGATCCGCGAGGAGATCGAGGATCTGCGCCTGGGTGAGCACATCGAGGGCCGAGAGCGCCTCGTCGAGCACCAGCGTGCGGGCCCCGAGGGCGAGGGCGCGGGCGATGGCGACGCGTTGGCGCTGTCCGCCCGAGAGTTCGAGGGGACGCTGACCCGCGAGGCGGGGCGCGAGGCCCACCTGGTCGAGGAGCTCGGCGACGCGACCGGTGCGCTCGATTCGGGTACCCACTCGGTAGTTCAACAGCGGCTCGCCCACGATGTCGCTGATCGTCTGACGTGGATCGAGGGCGGAATCCGGGTTCTGGTACACCAGTTGCAGGTTCTGCCAGAGCTCCCGCTTCCTGCTGCGGGACGCTTCGGTCACGTCCTCACCGTGGACCAGGACCTGCCCGGCCGTGGGGTCGAGGAGCCGGAGCACCATGCGGGCGGTGGTGGACTTACCGGACCCGGATTCACCGACGAGGGAGAACGTGGTTCCCTGCGGAACGCTGAAGGACACGCCGTCCACGGCGCGGTGCAGCGTGCCCGCCCTCCGGAAGTCCCGGGTGAGGCCCCGGACCTCCACGGCGGCAACTACCTCCGGTCCCTGCCCCGCCGTCCTAGCCTCCGCCGGCCTGCGGTGGGGTGAGGCCTCCTCGAGGAGGCGGGCCGTGTACTCGTCGTCGGGCGTCGCGAGGATGTCCGCCACGGGGCGATCCTCGACGATGCGGCCCTGCCGCATGACCGCGATGCGCACGGCGTGGTCGGTGGCCACGGCGAGGTCGTGGGTCACGAAGACCACGGCTGTGCCGAACTCCTCGGCCAGCCGTTCGAAGACGTCGAGGACGGTGGCCTGCACCGTGACGTCGAGGGCCGACGTCGGTTCGTCGGCGATGAGCAGCTCGGGCTGGAGGCTGAAGGCGATGGCGATGAGCACCCGCTGCTTGAGGCCGCCCGACAACTCGTGCGGGTACTGCCTGAGCCGTTCCTCCGGGCGGTCGATGCCCACGAGCTCGAGCAGCCGGATGGCATCCTCCCTCATCGACCGGCGGGAGCGGCGCGAATCGCTCCGGTGCAGCCGGAAGACCTCGGTCAGCTGCGAACCGATGGTCCTCACCGGATCGAGGGAGGCCCCCGGATCCTGCGGGACGAGCCCGATCCGAACGCCCCGGATCTTCTCGAGGTCCTTCTCCCGCATCCCGGTCAGGACGGTCCCGCCGAGGGAGATGGAACCGGCCGCCCGGGTCGCCGCTGCGGGTAGGAGTCCGATGACCGATTTCGCCAGCGTCGTCTTGCCCGACCCCGATTCACCCACGAGCGCGACGATTTCCCCGCGGTGGACGGTGAGGTCGACGCCGTCGACGGCGGTTCGCGCCTCGTTCCCGGACCCGTAGTCGATCTGCAACCCGCGGATCTCGAGTAGAGGTTCGCCGGTGCGGTGCGGTGTGCGGGCGGGAACTCCGGAGGAGCCCGTGCGATTACGTACTGTGCCGATGGTCACGATGTGCTCCTGCCTAGATTCTGAACGTCTTCAGCAACTGCCGGCCGAGAGCGGCCAGGAGGATGACGGTCAGGACGATCACGATGCCGGGCAACGAGGTCAGCCACCACGCGGTGCCCAGGTATTGGCGGCCCTCCGCGATGAGCAGCCCCCACTCGGGGGTGGGGGGCGGAGCGCCGAAGCCGAGGAAGCCGAGACCGGAGATCGCCAGGATGGCGGCCCCGAGGTCGACGGCGAGCAGCGCGAGCACCGGACCACTCGCATTCGGCAGGATGTGACGGATCACCACCGACAGGTAGGTACTCCCGTTGAGGAAGGAAGCCTCCACGAAGTCCAGGTTCCGGACGCGGAGCACCTCGGACCGTACGACGCGCGCGAAGGAGGCGATGGAGGCGATACCGACGCCGATCCCCAGGGACACCGGGCCGGGGTCGAACGCGGTGACGATCACGAGCGAGATGAGGAATCCGGGGACGGCGAGCAGCACGTCCACCAACCGCATGGCCGTGGCATCGGCGGCGCGCCCCGCGGTCGCGGCGACCAGACCGACGATCGTCCCGACGACCAGTCCGATGACCACCGCGAGTCCTGCGGTGAGGAGCGTCTGCCTGGTTCCGTAGACCACCCGGGTGAAGACGTCCCGGCCCAGATGGTCGGTCCCGAAGAGGTGAGCGGGGCTCGGCGCCCGGAAGTTCTCGCTGGGAACACCGTCGACGGGCGAGTAGGTGGTGAACAGTTCCGGGACCAGGGCCCAGGCGACGACGATCGTCAGAGGCAGCGCCGTGAGCCACAGGGCAGGGTTGCTGAGTGGACCACGACGGCGTCGGGCTGCAGGAGCCGCCCGGTCCGTCTGCGGGTTCGTCGCCGATCCCGTCGGGGCTCCGTGCAGAGCGGTGGGCCCGGCTTCCAGGGGAAGGGCCGTGGTGATGGAATTCCTGGTGGTTGACAAGACAGTACCTCGATCGGAATGGAGCATCAGGCGGCAAGGGCCCTCGGGGCCCCTTGCCGGTTGCTCTTGAGGATGCGTGGATCGAGCAGTGGGTACAGCAGGTCCACGACGAGGTTGACGATCACGAAGACGGACGCCGTCAGGAGCACCAGCCCCTGCACCAGCGGCACGTCCTGGGTGGTGACAGCCTGGAGCACCACCGAACCGAGCCCCGAGCGGGCGAACACGGTCTCGGTGATGACCGACCCGGCGAAGAGCATTCCCACCGTGATCCCCGTGATCGTCAGGGCGGGCCCCGCAGCGTTCTTGAGCGCATGGCGGAAGAAGATCCATGACCGCGAGGCGCCCTTGGCCCGGAGGACATCGATGAAGGGCTGCTCGTAGACGTGGTTCATGCTCTTGAGCAGTACCTGGGCGATGGGAGCGGAGACGACGACGGCGAGGACGAGGACCGGCACCGCGAGGGACAGGAAGGACCCGTCCGGGAAGAGTGACATCACTCCCCAGCGGATCGAGAGCAGTTCGAGCAGCACCAGACCCAGCCAGAACACAGGGACCGCGGAGAACAGTGGTGGCAGGTTCCCGAGGACCCGGCGGAGCACGGGCGAGCGGGTGAGGGTCGCGGCGGCGACGATGAGCAGGGCGATGAGCACCGCCGTGACGAACGCGGAACCCGCAAGGACCACGGTGGAACCCACGACACCGCTGATGCGGTCACGTACCGACTGACCCGATGCCAACGAGTAACCGAAGTCACCGGAGAACAGACCCGCCAACTGGTGCAGGTACTGCACGATCAACGGCTGGTCGTAACCGTACTGCGCCTTCATGGTGTCGATCGCGGCCTGGTCGACGGCGGAATCGACGGTCAGGAAGATCGTCACCGGATCACTGGGGAGAAGCTGGATGGCGACGAAGACGAGCGTGTAGGCGAGCCACACCACGAGGAGCGCCTGGCCGATCCGCTGCAGGAAGTATCGGGCCATCGGCATCAGCCCCCGGTCTTCCAGGCACCCTGGAAGATGGGCGCGGTCCCGGAGGTGAAGTCCACGTGCGCGTCGCGATGCGCCCCGTACACCTGCACCTCGTCCCACAGGACCAGGGAGTACGCCTTGTCCAGCACCAGGGCGCGCTGTTCCTGCTCCAGCAGGTCGTCCCGCTCGGGCCCGGGGGCGGCCGCGCGTTCGGCGGCGAAGATCTCGTTGAGCTCCGGATCGCTGGTGTGCGTCATGGTGTTGTTCGCGGGCTCGAAGATAGGACCCAGACCGCCGTAGATGAACTGGCGGGTGCCGAAGAACTCGACGTCCGGGTCGGGCAGGGCAGTGGTCAGGAAGGTGTTGTCACCCGCCCGGTTGTTCAGGGCGACGCCGATCTCACGCCATTGCTGTTCGATGAGTTCGAACGCCGGTTTGATGACCACGGAGTTGTTGGAGCTGGCCACCGTGATCTCCAGTTTCACGCCGTCCTTCTCACGCGTGCCGTCCGGGCCCACCTTCCAGCCCGCCTCGTCGAGCAGGGTCCTGGCCTCGTCGGGCTGGTACTCGAGGTCCGCCGAGAGGTCCACGAAACCCGGGGCCCTGTGATTGAGCACCGAGCCGGCGATCTCGTAGCTGTCGGAGAGGACCGTGCTCTTGATGCTCTGCCGGTCGATGCCGAGCTGCAGGGCCCTGCGGACGTCCGCATCCTCGAGTTTCCCGCTCCCGATCCGTACCGCGGCCATGTTGGCGGTGAGGTCTATCCCTTGGGCGGGGAGAACCTGGTTGCCACTCGCCGCGAGCGCATCCTCGTCGACGGGCTGCAGGCCCCTGACCAGGTCCACCTGGCCCGACTGCACGGCGCCCGCGCGGTGGGCGACCTCGGGCAGGTACTTGATGATCACCTTGTCGAGGTACGCGTCCCCCTGGTTCTCGGCGCTCTCCGGCGCCCAGGCGTAGTCGGCCCGCTTCGCGAGCACCACCTCCTCGTCCGCCTTCTCGGACTCGAAGGTGAAGGGACCGGAACCGGAGATCTCCGAGATGGCCGACTGCCCGGCGGCGTCCAGCTCCAGGGTTGCCGGGGACACCAGCCCAGCGGTGACGGAGGAGGTGGCCCGGAGGAAGTTCGAGTTGGGCGAGGACAGCGTGACCTTCACCTGGTCCTCGCCGAGCACCTCCGCCGACGCGTAGCCGGCGAAGTCCACGTTCGGCTGGATCTGGGCCGATTCGACGCCGAGGCCGAGGGCGTCGAAGTTGCGCTTGACCGCCTCGGCGTCCAGGGGAGAGCCATCACTGAACGTGACTCCGGGGCGGATGGTGAAGGTGAATTCCGTCGCCTCCGGATTGCCGGAGAACTCCGACGCGATCCAGGGGACCAGCTCACCCTTGTCCGCGTCGAAGTACGTGAGGCGGTCCAGCACGCTGTTGAGGACATTGGACTTCTCGTAGAAGCGGGCCGCCTGGGTCTGCCAGTTGTTGATCGGTGTCACCTCGGCGTAGACCAGGGTGCCTCCCTCCACCGGACCGCTCGAACCGGGGTCCTGCCCGGCAGCGGTGTCCGTTGAGGAGCCGCACGCGGTGAACGAGAGCGCCGCCACACCCAGCATCGCTGCGAGACGGAGGGACCGCCGTCGCCCGCGGACGGGCTCGTGTACTCGGGAAAAGCTGGGGGCGTCGGGGGAAGTCATGCCGGTCCTCTCGGTCGTGATCGAGGTTTCCCTCGCCACGCACGTCCGGTGTCCGGACGGCCGGAAGTGGCGTCGGCACCAACGGGGGACAAGGCTCTCTCCATCGGTCCTGGCAGTAGCACCGTCCCCGAGGGGTGGTTGCTGCGGCTTCATCGAGCCAGGTCTCTCAGCCGCTCTGGATGGTAGTTCTGTCCCGGGGAGCGAACCCAGCGGACTATCGCATGTAATCCTAAAATCGCTGCGCGATCAAGAAGAGCAGGTCTTCCGACGAAATATTCACCCGGGCCGACGGCTTCCGGCGCTGGTGCGCCCCGGCGTCATCCCGGGATGGGCCTGCCCCCTAGCTCCCCACTCCCGAGAGGTCCGGCAGCTCCGCATCGAGCCGGTCGATCAGGGCGAGGCTTTGTTCCCGGACGGCGGCAGTACTCCTGGCTGCTTCCCGGCGATCTGGCGTACACGGTGCAGGCAGACGCCACCGGGAGCCTCCACTCGAGCCAGTGACCCGGCGGGCCGATCCCCACGCGCGGCGATGCGGTGATTGGGCGGAGCAGGGCGCACACTGAAGGGACTTGGCTGTCACCGGACGCGGTGGGCGGGATTCAGCCGGAGACATTGCTGGAAAGATTTCGTGGCGGTGGGTGCCCCTTTCGTGGTCAAGAAGCCGGCTGCGTGAGGGGAACAGCACTATCCCTTCAGCGATCGGTTCGAGCCCTGCGAGAGGCACGCCGGTTACGCCCCGCGTCACCTCACCGGAAGCTGCATCCATGCCGAACGAACCCGAACTGATGCGCGAGATCGAGCAGGACGCGCTCACGGCCCAACTGCAGGACATGGTGCTCGAGAGTACCGACGTCCAGGCCTTCCTCACCGGTCTGGTGAATGTGGCCGTGGAGTCCTTCTCCCGCGCAGGCGAAGAGGTCTTCTGCGGGATCACCCTGTTGCGACCGCGTTCGGCCGCGACGGTGGCGAGCAGTAGCGACCTCGCCCAGCTGATGGACGAGGTGCAGTACGGGTTCGACGACGGGCCCTGCCTGCGGGCCGCCCGCGACGGCGAGACCGTGCACATCGCCGACCTCCTCCTCGAGACACGCTTCCCGCAGTATCGGGAGGCCATTGCCCGCCACGGCATCCGCTCCGCCCTCGGGGTACCGATCGAACTGGATGCAGGAGCCAGCGCCGGACTCGACTTCTACTCACGCTTTCCCGATGCCTTCAGCGACGACGCGATCGCGCTCGCCGAAGGATTTGCCCGCGAGGTGTCCCGGTCACTGCGACTGGCCGTGAAGATGGCCCACCTCAGCGACGATCTCGGCAACCGCCAGAGGGCGATGGAGTCCCGGACCGCGATCGACATGGCGGTCGGCGTCGTCATGGCCCAGAACCGATGCAGCCAGGAGGACGCCATGGACATCCTCCGCCGCACGTCCTCGGCCCGCAACGTCAAGCTCCGCGATCTCGCACTGAACCTCCTGACGTCGGTCGGGCAGGCCGACGTACCGCACACGCACTTCGACTGACCCGCTGCTCCGGCGTTGTCCCCGGACGGATCGGGAGCTCGGGCACCGACCGGCGCGCTGGAGCGCAGGGGGAACGCTACTCCGTCATCACGTGGTGGCGCCCGAGCGGCAGCATGAGCGGCTTGTTCGACGTCGGGTCCATCACCACCTTGCTGTCCAGGCCGAACACCGCGCGGATGGTGTTCTCGGTGAGTACTTCCGCCGGCGTACCGAGGGCGCTGATCCTGCCCGCGGTCAGCGCGATCAGGTGGTCCGCGTAGCGCGCTGCGAGGTTGAGGTCATGCAGCACGATCACGATCGTGGTGCCGCGTGAGCGGTTGAGGTCCGTGAGGAGATCGAGGACTTCGAGCTGGTGACTGACGTCCAAAAAGGTGGTGGGTTCGTCCAGCAGCAGCACGTCCGTCTGCTGGGCCAGGGCCATGGCGATCCACACGCGCTGGCGCTGCCCACCGGACAGCTCGTCCACCGGACGGTCGGCGAGCGCGGCGGTGTCCGTGGCGGTGAGGGCGTCTGCCACCGCCTGGTCGTCCGCGGGGGACCAGCGGGAGAACATGCGCTGGTGCGGATGACGCCCCCTTCCCACGAGGTCGGCCACGGTGATCCCCTCGGGCGCGGTGGGTGACTGCGGGAGGAGGCCGAGCGTCCGGGCGAGCTCCTTGGCCGGCATCTGGTGCACCGAACGTCCGTCGAGGACCACCTGGCCGCTGCGGGGGGCCAGGAGCCTCGAGATGGAGCGCAGGAGCGTGGACTTGCCGCAGGCGTTGGCCCCCACGATCACCGTGATGCTCCCCATGGGCACGTGCAGATCGAGCCCCTCCACCACGGTGTGCGTCCCGTAGCCGAGCGTCAGGTCCTGGACCTCGAGTGTGTGGTCCTTGGTCACAGAAAGCCTCCGGAGCGGTTGGTACGGATGATCAGATAGACGAGGTAGGGGGCTCCGAGCACACCGGTGATGACACCCACCGGGTACCGGAGGCCGAAGGCGTACTGGCCGAGGAAGTCCGCGGTGACCACGAGCAGGCTGCCCACCAGTGCGGAGGGCACCAGCAGCGACGCCCCGGGACCTACGAGCCGTGCGGCGATCGGTCCGGACAGGAAGGCGACGAACGCGATGGGACCCGCGGCCGCCGTGGCGAAGGCGATGAGCCCGACGGCGGCGATGATCACGAGGATCCGCGTGCGTTCCACGCGCACGCCCAGGGCGGAGGCCGTGTCGTCGCCCAGCTGGGACGCGGACAGGTTCCGGGACTGGGCGAGGAGCATCGGCACGAGGACCACGAGGGCGATCGCCACGGGGACCACCTCGGACCACCTCGTCCCGTTGAGGCTGCCCGTCAGCCAGCGGGAGGCCTGCTGCAGGTCCCACTGTGCGGCACGGCTGAGCACGTAGGCGGTGAGGCTGTCCAGCATCGCCGCGATCGCGATCCCGATCAGGATCAGCCGGGTACCCACCACTCCGCCCTTGAAGGAGAGCCCGTAGACCAGGAGGGCGATCCCGAGCCCTGCCACGATCGCGAAGGCGGACACCTGGCTCGCTCCGAGCCCGAGCATGATGATGGCGAAGGCGGCGGCCGCACTGGCGCCGGAGCTGATCCCGATGATGTCCGGGCTCGCGAGCGGGTTGCGGAGCATGGTCTGGAAGGTGACGCCGCCGATGCCGAAGCAGAGGCCTGCGATGACGGCGAGCGTGGCCCGGGGGAGGCGGAGCCGGCCGACGGTGAAGGTGGCACCTCCCACGTCCTGGCCCAGGATCACGCCTGCCACGTCGCGCAGCGGGTAGTTGGTCTGGCCGATCGAGAGGGAGACCACGAAGGCGATGCCGATCAGGCAGGCGAGTGCACTGACCACCAGTGTGCGCCGGGCCGTCCGCCGTCGTCGTCCCGCAGCGATCTCCGCGGCGGTGATACCTGCGCGGGGGCGCGCCTGCAGCGAAGTCACAGTTCCCTGATTTTCTGGCGGCGCACGATGTAGATGAAGAACGGCGCTCCCACGAGCGCGGTGATGATCCCGACGTCGATCTCCTGGGGCCGGGCGACGATGCGCCCGATCACGTCCGTGGAGGTCAGCAGGATCGCGCCGAGGAGTGCGGACATCGGCAGGAGCCACCGGTGGTCCACGCCGATGAGCAGACGGCAGGCGTGGGGCACCACGAGTCCCACGAAGCCGATGGGCCCCGTCACCGCGGTGATGGCCCCGCAGAGGAGTACCGCCCCGAACGCCGCAGCACCGCGTGCGATCGCCACGCGCTCACCGAGACCGGCCGCGACGTCGTCCCCGAGGGCGAGCGAGTTCAGGGAACGCGCGGAGAGCAGGCTGATCACCAGGCCCACGACGAGGAACGGGAGCACCTGGCTGATGCTCGACGACGTGGCACCCCCGACGCCGCCGATGAGCCAGGAGCGCACCGTGCCGGAGATGTCCCCGCGGGGCAGGACGACGGCGCTGATGAGTGAGGTGAGTGCGGCGGAGGTGGCCGCTCCCGCGAGGGCGAGTTTCAGGGGTGTTGCTCCCCCGCGGCCGAGCGAACCCACCACGTAGACGAACACCGCGGTCAGGGTGGCCCCGGCGATGGCGACCCAGATGTAGGCGGTGACCGTGCTGAGGCCCACGGTGGCGATCGCCGTCACCACCGCGAGCGAGGCGCCGGTGTTCACACCCAGGATCCCGGGATCGGCCAGCGGATTGCGCGTGACACCCTGCATCACGGCACCGGAGAGCCCCAGCGCCGCACCCGCCAGCAGCGCCAGCAGTGTGCGCGGGATGCGCTTGGCCACCGCTGCCTCGTTGAAGCCGTCCGTGGATCCGCCGAGGGCGGCGATGACGTCGGCGAGGCTCACCTCGCGCGAGCCGATGGTGACCGAGGCGAACGTCGCGGCGAGGAGCACCGCGAGGGTGACGATCAGCCAGAACGACCGGAACCGTCGTGGGATCCGCGGAGGAGCGGATCCCAC
>JASLBS010000006.1 GCA_030146405.1 Arthrobacter sp. | reverse complement strand
GAGCGTCCAGACCAGGGCGACGGCGACGGGCACGGTGGCCGTCAGGCCGAGGCCTGAATAGCCGAGCAGCACGAGGGCGGGGCCCGAGAGGGCCCCGCCCAGTACGCCTGCCAGATTCATCACGAGGTCCGACGAGCCCTGTACCGGTGCGCGGTCGGCCACGCTCACGGCCCCGGACAGCAGGGCCGACCCCGAGACCAGGCAGGCGGACCAACCCAGGCCGAGCAGTACGAGGCTCACCGTCACCCAATCCTCCGACCCGGCGCCGCGCCATGCTGTCAGCAGTGCCAGCAGCAGAAGCGCCTGCCCGCAGAAAACTCCCTGCGTTCTCCCGAACCGGTCCGCCAACCAGCCGAAGACCGGCGAGAGCGCGTACATCCCCGCGACGTGCAGGCTGATCGTCAGACCCACGACGCCCAGGCCTGCCCCGTGATCATGCAGGTGTACGGGTGTCATGGCCATCAGGGACACCATGGCCAGATGGCTGACCGCGATGCTCGCCACGGCGTAGCGCGCCGCTGGAGTCCGTGTGAGGACGACGAGGCCACTGCGCGGCGAAGTGTCGTGGGACTCCGAGGGATTCCTGTCCGGCTGCCGCCGCAGGGCCGTCAGGAGTGGATCGGGCCGGAGCCACCAGGAGTAGGTGGCGGCCGCGGCCACCTGTGCCGCCGCGGAGAAGACGAAGCCACCACTCAGTGGCGGGATACCGAGGAATCCCGCCACCGCCTGGCCGGGTTCGAAGAGATTGGGGCCGAGGACGGCGCCGAGGGTAGTGGACCACACCACCAGGGAGAGGCTGCGCCCGCGCGTGGTGTCCGTGGCCAGGTCCGTCGCCGCGAACCGGGCCTGCAGCCCCGTGGCTGAGCCGACGCCGAGGAGTGCCAACGCGAGAAGCAGCAGCGGGAACGACGGGAGCGATGCCGCGACGATGGCCACCAGGGCGCCGAGACCTGCGAGCGCAGCGCCGAGGGAGAGGGAGATGCGCCGCCCTCGCCGTTGCGCCAACTGGGCCAGCGGTACCGCCGCTGCCGCCGCCCCCAGCGTGCTCATGGTCGCTGCCATGCCGGACCATGCGCTGGACCCCGAGGTCTCCGCCGCCAGCAGTGCGCCGAGGGAGAGAGTGGCCCCGGCGCCCAGGCCCCCGAGGACCTGGGCCACCACGAGCACCCTCAGCACACGGCGCTGCTGATCCATGACTACTGCCCCCTCTGTGGTCGCGATGACCGGAGCGGACCGCCCGGGTGCCGGTTACTTCCTCCTATGCGTTCGCCGTCTCCGCCTGCCGTACGGGTGTGTCGGAGTCGGCAACGGGGAACCCGTCGAGTTCCGCTTCGGGCTGGGCCGTCGCCGTGGAATCGTGCTGCGACGGTGCCGTGTGCGTGCTCGGTTCGAAGCGGACGATGATCTGCTTCGAGGTGGGGGTGTTGCTGCCCTGTGCCACGTGCTCGAGCGGCACCAGGACGTTCGCCTCCGGGTAGTAGGCGGCGGCGCAACCACGGGCGGTGGGGTAGGAGACCACTCGGAAGGCGCGCAGCACCCGGTCCACGCCGTCGTCGTTCACGCCGTGGATGTCCACGTTCTGGCCGTCCTTCAGGCCCAGCTCGCTGATGTCCTCAGGGTTGATGAACACCACGTGCCGGCCCTTCTTGATCCCGCGGTAGCGGTCGTTGTAGCCGTAGATCGTGGTGTTCCACTGGTCGTGGGAGCGCAGCGACTGGAGAATCAGGGTGCCCTCGGGGCGCTCCAGGTACTCGAGGTCATTGACGCTGAGCACGGCCTTGCCCGTAGGGGTGTTGAAAGTGCGCGAGTCACGCGGTCCGTTGGGCAGGATGAACCCGCCGTCCTGGCGGATCTTCCGGTTGTAGTCCTCGCAGCCCTCCACGACATTGGCGATATGGTCACGGATGAGATCGTAGTCCTTCTCGAATCCCTCCCAGTCGGCGTCGATCTTGCCGTCGATCGTCGCTCGCGCCAGGCGGCTGATGATCGCGGGCTCGGAGAGCAGGTTCTCCGACACCGGCTCGACGCTGCCCCAGGAGGGGTGGACGGCGCAGACGGTGTCCTCGACCGAGACGAACTGCACGCCGGTGGCCTGGCGGTCGATCTCCGTTCGGCCCTTGCAGGGCAGGATCAGCGCCTCCTTGCCGGTGACGAGGTGCGAGCGGTTCAGCTTGATGGAGATCTGTACGGTCATGTCCGTGTTCTCGAACGCCTTCTCCGCCACCTGGGTGTCGGAGATGGCCGAGACCAGATTCCCGCCGAGGGCGACGAAGGCCTTGATCTGGCCGTCCCGCATCCGCCGGATGGTCTCGACGGCGTCGGCTCCGTGTTCGCGTGGCGGCTCGAAGTTGAACTCCTTGCCGAGGGCGTCCATGAAGACCGGTGGCATCTGCTCCCAGATCCCCATGGTGCGGTCGCCCTGGACGTTGCTGTGCCCGCGGATGGGGGAGGCGCCGGCGCCCGGCTTGCCCATGTTGCCACGCAGGAGCAGGAGGTTGATCATCTCCTTGATGGTCGCCACGCCCTTCTTCTGCTGCGTGATGCCCATGGCCCAGGTGATGATCACCTTGTCTGCCGCGATGTAGCGGGCCGCGAGTTCGTCGATCTCCTCTGACCGCAGTCCCGTGGCCTCGAGGATGGTCTCCTCGTCGAGCTTGAGGAGGTAGTCCCGCAGTTCATCGAGCCCCTCGCAGTACTCGTCGAGGAACGCCTGGTCCAGCACCTTCCCGGGGTTCTTGGCCTCGGCCTCGAACACGCGCTTGGAGACACCCTGAAGCAGCGCCATGTCGCCGCCGAGTCGCACCTGCATGAACTGGTCGGCCATCTCGGTGCCCTTGCCGGCCACGCCGCGGACGAGCTGCGGGTTCTTGTAGCGCTTGAGGGCGGCCTCGGGGAGCGGGTTGACCGCGACGATCTGCCCGCCGCTGCGCTTGCACGCCTCGAGCTCGGTGAGCATCCGCGGGTGGTTCGTCCCGGGGTTCTGGCCCATGACGATGATCAGGTCCGCGTCCGCGTAGTCGTCGAACGTGACGGTGGCCTTGCCGATGCCGATCGTCTGGCCCATGGCCCAACCGGAGGACTCGTGGCACATGTTGGAGCAGTCCGGCAGGTTGTTGGTTCCGAAACCGCGGCAGAACAGCTGGTACATGAAGGCGGCCTCGTTGGAGGTGCGGCCGCTCGTGTAGAAGGCGGCTTCATCCGGGGAGTCCAGGCTCTTCAGCTTGGAACCGACGATCTCGAACGCCTCGTCCCAGCTGATGGGCCGGTAGTGGTCCTCGCCGGCGGGCTTGTACACGGGTTCCACGAGCCGCCCCTGCATGCCCATCCAGTACTCCGAGCGTGACTTCAGATCGGTGATGGAGTGCTGCGCCCAAAAATCGGAGTCGATGATCACCGGTGAGGCCTCCCAGGTGACCGCTTTCGCGCCGTTCTCGCAGAACTCGAAGGTCTTGCGCTTGGCCGGATCCGGCCAGGCACAACTGGGGCAGTCGAAGCCGTCCTTGTGGTTCATCTTGAGGACGGTCTTCAGGGTGCGTTCCACGCCCATGTGCTCGATGGCGGGCTTCATGGAGTGGTACACACCGGGGAGGCCTGCCGCCCAGTCCTTCGGCCTGTCCTCGACCTTGAGGTCCTTCTCGTCAGCTTCCTCTACACGGGGTTGCTTGCGCTTCATGGCGATCGTCCTCTTCCGCGGTCCGTACTGGGCCGCTGCTGCGTTCTCGATTCAACTGCCTGTGTATCAGGCCTAGCAGGGGCTCGGTGGCGATCGCAAGGCCCACGCGTAGTTGGCCCCATATCTTGACGCAGGAAATTGCGGTCGGACACGCTCTCCGAACCGCGAATACGTCGACACGGACGGGAGTGCGCCGTAGATCGGCGTCGACGCCGCAGCCTGCCGAGGGCCGTGTTCCTCGACCGCTTTAGTTAGTTGACCTAACGAAACGACGAGCGTACAGTTACTTAGAGCAACAAAGTAAAAGTGGACCAGGAGTATGCGGTGTCAGTAGCACGACAGACGGCGGCAGGGCTGGTGCACAACATCTTCGACCTGCAGCGCGCCCTGCGCGCCATCACGGCGGCGGGAGCGAAGTACTCGGAACTGGGCCCGGCCCACACCGCTGTCCTGTTCTACATCGGCGAAGGTGCCCCGATGCGCGCCTCGACCCTCGCGGCGAGACTCGGGATCAAGCCCTCCGCGCTCAGTCGTCAGCTCTCGGACCTCGAACAGTCCGGGTTCGTGATCCGCAGCGCGGACCCCCTCGACGGCCGTGCATGTCTGCTCTCGCTGTCGGATCAGGGAAGCGCCTATTTCACCGAGACCTACGAGCGCAGGGCGGAGACGTTGAGGGATCTGCTCACCGACTGGACCGAGGGCGAGGCAGAAACGGCGTCGTCCACGGTGCAGCACCTGACGGCGGCGCTGCGAGCCTCGAGTCCTCCTCCGACCGGCGGTGGGCACGCGCCGTACCCCGGTCCCCGAGCACTCCGTACCCACCAGAACAGCACGGGCAACGATGGCCGTCACCACCCGGACCCCGAGTCCAGAATCACGAAGGAAGAACGCTGATGGCCATCCAGACATCACGGGCGGAGGCTACCCCTGCGCCCGCGCACCAACCGGCATCGCCCGCCGCGCAGCAGCAGGGGGATAGCGAGCCCATGAACCATAAACAGATCCTGCAGGCGCTGACCGGTCTGCTCGCGGGCCTGTTCACTGCGATCCTCAGCAGTACCATCGTCGCGAACGCCCTGCCCACCATCATGAGCGACCTCAACGGGTCCCAGACCGACTTCGCCTGGGTCATCACGGCCGCGCTGCTCGCCAACGCGGCCACCACACCGATCTGGGGCAAGTTCGCCGACCTGTTCGACAAGAAGCTCCTGGTGCAGGTGAGCATCGTCATCTTCGTGGCGGGGTCGGTGCTGGCCGGTTTCGCCCAGACGATTCCATTGCTCCTCACGGCGCGCGTGATCCAGGGTGTCGCGATGGGCGGACTGACGGCCCTGGCCATGGCGATCATCGGCACCATCATCGCCCCGCGTGAGCGCGGCCGGTACTCCGGCTACATGGGCGGTGTCATGGCCGTGGCAACAGCCGGCGGACCTCTGCTCGGCGGGTTCATCGTCGATTCACCCCTCGGCTGGCGCTGGACCTTCTTCGTCTGCGTGCCGCTCGCCGTCGTCGCCCTGGTCCTGCTCCAGGTCACCCTCAAACTGCCGGACACGCGTCGGAAGGCCAGCATCGACTGGCTCGGCTCGATCCTGCTGACCGCAGGCGTGAGCCTCCTGCTCATCTGGGTCTCCTTCGCCGGCAAGGAGGGCTACTACGAGTGGTTCTCCCGCGAGAGCGCCCTCATGGTCGGCGGCAGCGTGATCCTCCTGGCACTCCTGATGGTGGTCGAGTCCAAGGCGGCCGAACCGATCATCCCGCTCAAGATCATCTCCCAGCGCACCACGGCACTCGCCATCATCGCCTCGATCGCCGTCGGTGTCGCGCTGTTCGCCAGCTCGAGCTACCTCGGCCAGTACTACCAGGTGGCACGCGGGGCAACACCGACCGAGGCCGGTCTGCTGACTCTGCCCATGATCGCCGGTAACCTGATCGGTTCCATCGGTGCCGGCCAGCTCGTCACGAAGTACGGCAAGTGGAAGCGGTACCTGATCGCCGGTGCGCTGTTCCTCATCGCGGGCCTGGGCTTCGCCGGCTCCATCGACCACCTGACCGAACTCTGGCTCGTCGGCATCTACACCTTCGTCTTCGGGCTCGGGCTCGGGCTCATGCTGCAGAACCTCGTGCTCGCCGTCCAGAACACCGTCGCGGTCAAGGACATCGGTTCGGCCAGTGCGTCCGTCGCCTTCTTCCGCTCGCTGGGTGGAGCCGCGGGCGTGGCCGTCCTCGGTGCGATCCTCGGCACCCAGGTGACGAACAGGACCACGGAGGACCTCGCTGCGGCGGGCGTCCCCACCACGGGCGGCGCTGCCGGCGGCTCCCTCGACCTCGTCGATCTCCCGGGTCCGATCGCCGAGATCGTCCGGGCGGCCTACGGTGACAGCACTGCGGTGATCTTCCAGATCACGGCGGTCATCGCAGCCATCGGCCTCATCTGCGTGCTGCTCATCAAGGAGACGCCGCTCCGCCGCACGGTGGACTTCGCCCAGGCGGCACCCGCCGGTCCGGCGGCATCGCTCTCACCCGCGGCCACGGGTAGCCAGCCCTCCGTGGCCGGAGCGCAGGTCACGCCGTCCGCTCCTGTCCCGGCTGCGCCCGTCGCATCCACGGCTGAAGCCGAGCCGCAGCACGGTCGGCGCAGTTCGGGCAGGCACCGTGCGGGTAAACGCCGCAACTGATCCCTGCCGGGTGCACCGGCCGTAGGGAGAGCAGGACAGGCCGTCGGGAGAACCCGGCGGCCTGTCGTCGTCCTGGGTCAGGGGTGTGGCCCGGCCCCGGAGCGCAGGTCGCCGACCCTTCACCTCGAGGGCGGCAGGTCACCGTGGACGGGAGATCACCATGCCTCGGTGGCTACGGTCCTCCTGCTCCGCAGAACGCGGACGCAGGAAGACGTGTGCCTTTGGTGTCGATGTGCAGCGTGAGGTCCTGCTCGCGGTAGCCCACCGACACCTCCAGTGCAGCATCCCGGGCGGTGAGGGTGGCGGAGATCAGCTCGTTGTCGGCCCACTCGAGGTCGATGAGCACGCCGGGCCGCGCGACGAGACCGCGCACGCTGCCGGTCGCGAGCTCGGGCGGGAGCGCCGGCAGGAGCACGATCCGACCCTCATGACTCTGCACGAGGGTCTCGGTGAACGCCCCGACGAACCCCAGATTCCCGTCGATCTGGAACGGCGGGTGTGCTGCGAACAGGTTCGGGTAGAGGCCGCCGGCGAAGGGCCCGCTCACGCTCCCCGCCGGACGGAACTGGAGGCGCAGGAGATCGGAGGCCTTGTCCGGGCGCCCGAGCCGGGACCAGAGAGCGAGTTTCCAGGCGAGGGACCAGCCGGTGGACTCATCGCCCCGGTCCACGAGGGTTCGTGTGGCCGCGGCCCTGCGCTCCTCGTCGTAGGGGGCGGAGCCGGGGTAGAGCGAGTAGAGGTGGCTGAGGTGCCGGTGATGGGGATCGACGCCGGCCGCGTCGTCCGACCACTCGCGGAGACCTCCGTCTGCACCGGGGAGGGGTGCCACGGGCAGGGCATCGATGCGCTCTGCGACCTCACGAGCAACCGGGTCCGAGGAGCAGCCGAGTTCGGTGGCTGTGTCGAGGACGGTCCGGAAGAGCTCGCGCAGCAATGACAGGTCCATCGTGCTGGAGGTGCTCAGCGATGCGGATCCTCCGTCCGGCAGCAGGAAGCGGTTCTCCGGCGACGTGGATGGTCTCGTCCCCCATCGCGCGGGCGAGTCCACGGTGCCCGGCAGGTGCACCATCCAGTCGAGGGCGAACTCTGCTGCGCCGCGCATGACCGGCCAGGCCCGCTGCAGCAGTGTGCGATCCCCGAACCCGATGCGCTCGGAGAGGTGGTGCACGAGCCAGGGTCCGGCCATCGGCCAGAAGGCCCAGGACGGATCCCCGTGGCCGGCCCCGACCGGGGAGCTGTAGGCCCACGCGTCGGAGTTGTGGTGCAGCACCCAACCACGCGCTCCGTAGAGGCGTCGTGCGGTCTTCTGTCCGCTGACGGAGATTGCCTCGACGAAATCAAGGAGCGGCTCGGAGGTCTCCGACAGGTTCACGACGTCGGCGGCCCAGTAGTTCATCTGCAGGTTGATATTGGTGGTGTAGTTGGAGCTCCACGGTGGCTGCATGCTGTCGTTCCAGATGCCCTGCAGCGTGGCCGGCAGGCCTCCGGGTCGGGACGACGAGATCAGCAGGTAGCGCCCGTAGTCGAACAGCAGGGCGGCCAGCGAGGGGTCTGCCGCCAGGGGCCCGCCGGGGTGCCCGGCCGCGGTCGTGATCCGGAGGTCCGTGGGCGTGCTGTCGTCCTGGGGGCCGAGATCGAGGTCCACCCGGTGCGCCAGGTTCCGGTAGTCGTCGATGTGCGCGGCCAGAACGTGATCCGATCCCACCGCGACGGCTGCATCGATACGGGAGGATGCCTCGGCGGCAGCATCCTCGGCCGTACCGGTCGGTGCGAGGAGCGGACTCCGGTACGTGGTGGCGGTCGCGGTGAACATCACGAGTCGTGACCTCCCGTCCGCGGTTTCCTCCCACACCACGCGCGAGACGATCGCCGCCTCGAGGCTCGCCTGCGGTGCATCACTCCAGCTCACCGGTGGGAAGGCGGGCTCGTGTCCGGGAGCGACGTCGGACGGAAGGCGCAGGAGCAGTGCGTCGGTCGTGCGTCGGATGGTCCGAAGGGGACTGGTGAGCGAGACCTCGACCTCGGTGCGAGGGGGCAGGCCGTCGACGACGTGCATGAGGACTCCGTGCGGGTGCGAGACGATGGTGCGCTGCGTGAGCTGTCCGGACCGGACGGTGTGCACTGCATCGTCGAGGTCGAGGACACGCCGATAGGCTCCTCGCGCCGACGTGGTCGCGGGAAACCGCAGCTCGAGCGTGCCGAGGGGAAGATACGCCTGCGTGTAGTCGGACTGCAGTGCGGTGATGTGGGCCTCGGCCTCGACCGGGTGTCCTGCCGCGATGAGCTCACGGGCGTTCGCCAGCAGGGACCGGGACGCGGCGGCGTCCGGTCCACCCTGCAGATGCTCGCTCTGCGGGCTCCCGGACCACGCGGTCTCATCATTGAGGTCGAAGCGTACCGTCGATGGATCGCCCCAGCACATTGCGCCCAACGTCCCGTTGCCGAGGGGGATCGCCTCGAGCCAGGTGCCGGCCGGTGCCGAGTAGGAGAGCATCGCCATCGGTCATCCTCGGTTTCCGCCGGCCGTGGAGCCGGTCCTCTAGAAGCGCTGCAGGGCATTGAACAGGACGGCGATCAGCGCGGCGGGGGAGCCCGTGCGGAGTGCCTGCCGGGTTCCCCTCGTCAGCAGGGCACCCCACCGCGGATGCCCGGGATGCTGTACGAGCAGTTTGTATCGCCCTGCAACAAAACGTCAAGAGGTGGTAGAACAGTCGCATGGCCACCACCGACCTGCCCCTCGACGCCCTGCGGTCCTACGCTCCCGACGTCCGGGAACCCGTCGACTTCGACGACTTCTGGGCATCGACGCTCGACGAGTCACGACGAGCTGACGCAGGGTTCACGCTCGCTCCCGTGGACACCCCGATCACAGGGATCAGGATCGACGACCTGACTTTCTCCGGATTCGGCGGTGAGCCCATCAGAGCCTGGGTGATGAGGCCGGCCGGTGCGAGCGCGCCGTTGCCGACGATCGTCGAATTCCAGGGGTACAACGGTGGACGCGGTCTTGCAGGCGAGAGATTGCAGTGGGCGGCCAGTGGGTACGCGCATGTCTTCATGGATACGCGGGGCCAGGGCAGCGGTTGGGGCGGCGGCGGGCACACCCCCGACCCCCACGGTTCGGGTCCTGCCGTCGCGGGGTTCATGACCCGCGGTATCCAGGATCCCGCGGACTACTACTACCGCCGCCTCTTCACGGACGCCGTCCGTCTCGTCGATCTCGTGAAGACCCTCGATTTCGTGGACGAATCGCGCATCGTCCTCACGGGTGGCAGCCAGGGTGGTGGGATCGCGATCGCTGCGACGGCGCTGTCGGAGGGCGTCCGGGCGGTCATGCCCGATGTGCCGTTCCTGTGCCATTTCCGCCGCGCGGTCGAGGCCACCGCGGAGGAGCCGTTCACCGAGATCACCCGGTACCTCGCGGTGCACCGCGAGCTCGAGGAGAAGACCTTCGAGACCCTGAGCTACTTCGACGGGGTGAACTTCGCCAAGCGCATCGACGCTCCGGCCTACTTCTCCGTAGCACTCATGGACGGCATCGTGCTGCCGTCCACGGTCTTCGCCGCCTACAACCGGGTGGCCAGCCCCGACAAATCCATCGAGGTCTACGCCTTCAACGGGCACGAGGGCGGTCAGTTCCTGCAGTGGACGCGCCAGGCCGCGTGGTTGGTGGACCTCCTTGGCTGAGTCCCCGGATCAGGAGACGCCATCGCGCCGTCCGCCCGCTTCCCCGATCCCACCCCGAGGGCCCGTGCTGCGCGAGCGACTCGTCGCGGGTACCGGCATCCGCCTGACCGAGCTCGGATTCGGTGCTGCCGGTCTCGGCAACATGTTCCATCCCGTCACCGACGACGAGGCGCACAGGACGATCACCGCGGCCTGGGAACGCGGTATCCGTTATTTCGACACCGCCCCCCATTACGGCCTGGGTCTTTCCGAGCGGCGCCTCGGGGGCGCGCTCGCCGCCTACCGACGCGAGGAGTTCGTCGTCTCCACCAAGGTGGGGAGGCTCCTCGTCCCGAGGCGCCCTCCGACCGAGCGTGATGACGACATCTTCGCCGTGCCGGGCGACCTGCGGCGCCAATGGGACTTCTCCCGCGACGGCGTCCTGCGCTCCATCGAGGCGAGCCTGGATCGGTTGGGTCTCGACCGCCTGGACATCGCCTACGTCCACGACCCGGACGTCAGCGGCATCCCAGGCGCAGCGGTGACCGGCGCGGCGGCCCTCATCGAACTTCGCGACGAGGGTGTGCTCGGCGCGGTCGGCATCGGGTCCAACGATGCCGGTGCCGTCACCGATCTCCTCCGCACCACCGACATCGACACCGCCATGCTCGCCGGTCGCTACACCCTGCTGGACCAGGCTGGGGCCGACGCCGTGTTCGAGGCTGCGGGGGATCGCAGCGTCGTCATCGCCGCGGCGTTCAACTCCGGTCTTCTCGCACGCGAACGAGCCACCCCCGGCGCCATGTACGACTACGCTCCGGCACCGACCGCCCTGATCGAACGTGCCAATCTGCTGGCCGACACCGTCGAGGCGCATGGTCGGACCCTACCCGAGGCCGCGCTGGCCTTCCCGCTCAGGAACAGGCAGGTCGCGGCCGTCGTCGCCGGCATGCGCACCCCTCACGAGGTGGAGCAGAACGTGGATCGGCTCCTGCGTGGCTTCCCGGACGCGATGTGGCAGGACCTCGCGCGGCAGGAGGAACGGCGATCCCGCTGATCACTCCGGGCACCACCACCGCCGGGGCCGTCCTCAGCCCACCCGGATCCGGCTGACCACCACATTCCCCTGCAGCGTGAGCCGAAAGGCCCGGGGATCGTCGACGAGGGTGAGGTCCAGAGGGACCCGCAGTTCCCCGCCGAACCCGGAGGGCAGCGTGCTCCCACCGACGGTGATCCACGTATCGCCCGGGCCCGGTACCTCGACGCGCACGGTGCAGCCGCTGCCAGGGCGGGAGGCGGCACTGGACACCACGTCCAGCAGGACGAAACCCTCCGTGCCAGGGGTGAACCTGTTCCAGCCGCGGTAGAGCGCCCACGCGGGACGTGACGGCGCGGCAGGGGTGACGGCGGTACCGGACAACGGCGTCTCGGGCACCTGCGCAAGATTGCCGCACGAGTCGAAGTTCTCGGCGCGGTACCACCGGCCGGTCCGGCGCTCGGAACTACCCGGTCCCTGCACGTCGAGCGGGGCCGACAACGGTAGGTCCTCCGCCGAGGCGCCGACCAGGATCCAGTACGTACCCGGCTCCACGACCATGCGTTCCTCCACGACGCTGTAGGTGGCGAGACGTTCCAGGGGAACGGTGATCGTCACCGTCCTCGTCCCTGCGGCCGGAACCGTGACCCGTCGGTGCCCCACGAGGAGGCGTCGGGGGAACTCGACGACGTGCCCCGGGGCCGTCGCGTACACCTGTACCAGTTCGTCGGCGGGGCGACTCCCCGCGTTGTGGACCTCGACGGTCACCTCCGCGGCGCCCGTGCCGGACCTGTCCGGGTCCACGGTCGACTCGAGGCTCATCGACCCGTAATGGATGTCCCCGTAGGTGAGTCCGTGGCCCAGCGGGAAGAGCGGCTCGGCCCTGCTGTAGAGGTAGGTGGCGCGCGAGGTGATGATGTCGTAGTCCAGGATGTCGGTCAGGTCCTCGTCGCGGCCGTACCAGGTCTGCGGCAGCCGTCCGCTCGGTTCGATGTTCCCGCTGAGGACGTCCGCCAGGCCGTTCCCGAGTTCCTGCCCACCGTGGGCCGTCCAGACGATGGAGGGGGTGTCGGCCAGCGTTCCCAGCGCGTACGGGTAGGAGGAGACGATCATCAGAACGGTCCGCGGGTTCGCCTCACGGACGAGTCGGACCAGTTCCTGGTCCGACTGCGGGAGCTCCAGCGTGCTCCGGTCCAGGGTCTCCCTGCCGCCCAGATGAGGGTCGTTGCCCACCACCACCACGGTCGTGTCGGCGGCCAGCGCAGCCCTCCGCGCCGCTTCGTGCCCCGAGGTGAGCGTCCTCAGCACGAAGCGTTCCGCGGTGGCGGCGTCCGGGACCAGGGCTGCACTGCTCGTGCCGGTCTCGATCCGCAGCCATCTGCCGCTCGCCACGTGCTGCAGTGCGACGGTGCCGTCCGCGGCGTGGTCCAGGCGGAAGGTCTCCTGGACCACCCAGCCACCCACCCGGTCCGCCGCCGCCCGCAGGTAGCCGTCACCCGTGTCCGTCACGAACTTCCCGGTCGATGCCGATCGGAGAGTCACCTCGCCACCGCCCCAGTCCTTCAGGGTGAAGGACTCGGCCGGTCCAGGGAACGGGGCACGCGCGACGAGGACGGCGTCGTCGCCCCCCAGATAGCCACCCGTGCTGACACTCCGGAGTGCCACGACGTCGGTACCCTCCTCCGTGAGGACGTCGCAGCCCGGGATGCCGCCGTAGCGGCGGGCCAGCCCCTCCGAGATACTGACCTCGTGCTGGAGCGTCCCGCTGTACCAGTCGCTCAGGACCCGGGAACCGAGAGTGCCGATCACGGCGATGGTGCCCGGTGCGGCTCCGAGGGGCAGGAGTGCGTCGGTGGGCTCGTTGCGAAGGATCACGACCGCCTTCGATGCGGCCTCGCGCGCCAGCTCCACGTGGGCCGGTGCCCCGATGGTGTCGGCGCCGATCGACGCGTACGGATCGAGGTCCGGCGTGAACTCACCGGTTCTGGTCCGCAGGACGAGGAGCCGCAGGACCGCCCGGTCGACATCGGCCTCGTCGATGAGTCCTCGCTCGAGTGCCTCGGTGAGGAAGGCTATCGACGGCGCCGCATCAGGGCCGTCGTCCGTGAAGCTGTCGACGCCGGCCCGCAGTGCTGCGGCGTAGGCGGCAGGACCGTCCGGGAAGTACTTCTCCGCCCGGAAGAGCGATCCCGGTGCCCCGGCGTCGGTCACGATCGTGAGGTCCTCACCGTGCCGCCACTGCCGCAGCTGCGAACCCACCAGGTCCGAGACGTGCGCTGGCCTGCCGTTCACGAGGTTGTAGGAGAGCATGACCGCGCCCACGACGCCGTCCTCGACGGGCGAGCGGTACGCAGGAAGCTCGTACTCGTGGAGCACCCTCGGGCCGAGTCCGCTCGAGGTCACGTTCCTGTCCACCTCGTTGTTGTAGCCCAGGAAGTGCTTGAGCGTGGGGACCGTCAGCCAGGTCACCGGGTCACCCCCCTTCAGCCCGCGACAGTACGCACCTGCCAGGTGTGCGGTCAGGTGGGGGTCCTCGGAGAACCCCTCCTCGTTGCGCCCCCACAGCGGATGCCGCAGTGGGTTCACCACAGGTGCCCAGACATTGAGGTCCACACCCGGAAGGGTGGTCTTCTTGGCGCGGAGTTCACGGCCCGTCGCCGTGCCGAGCCGCTCGATCAACCCGTCGTCCCAGGTGGCCGCCATGCCCACGGGCTGCGGGAACACGGTGGCCGGCCCCAGCCAGGC
>JASLBS010000265.1 GCA_030146405.1 Arthrobacter sp. | reverse complement strand
CCACCGGCCCGATCCCGACGTTCCCTACGAGGAGTCGATCGGCGCCCTGAAGGACCTGCTCGACGAAGGCGTGATCCGCATGGCGGGTATCTCGAACGCCACCGTGGACCAGATCAAGCAGGCCAACGAGATCCTCGGTGGGAAGCTGGTGTCCGTCCAGAACCAGTTCTCCCCCGCCTTCCGGTCCAGCGAGGACGAGCTGCGGTACTGCGGCGAGAACAACATCGCCTTCCTGCCGTGGAGCCCGCTCGGCGGCATCGCGAAGGCGAGTGACCTCGGCGAGCAGTTCATACCGTTCAAGGAGGTCGCGGACAAGCACGGAGTGAGCCCGCAGCAGATCTGCCTCGCCTGGGAACTTGCCCTCGCCCCCACCGTGATCCCCATCCCCGGCGCATCCCGCCCCGAGAGCATCACCGACTCGGCGCAGGCCTCGGAGCTGAAGCTCACGGACGAGGAGATCAGCGCCCTGTCCAGCACCGACTGAGCGCTCCACTCCGGCTGAACGCCCGCGCCTCCTTCCGGGGCGCGGGCGTTCACGTTCCCGAGCGTGGTGCCGACGTCCCTGCCCGGACGCGACGCACGGGACATCCCACGCGTTGTTAGGGTGAAGCCATGTCATCGAATCCCGTCGCCCTCATCACCGGCGCGTCCCGCGGCATCGGCCGCGCCATCGCCGACGAGCTGGGCGCCACGCACCACCTGCTCCTCGGCGGACGCGACCTGACAGCCCTCGCCGAGCTGTCGTCGTCGTTCCCCTCCGCCGAGCCGTTCGCAGCCGAACTGCGCGACGCCGGTCAGGTGGCCGCGGCCGTCGCGGGCATCCCCCGTCTCGACGTCCTGATCCATTCCGCGGGGATCCTCAGGATGGGCGGCGTGGCCGACCTGTCCGACGACGCCTGGCGTGAGAGCTTCGAGGTCAACGTGTTCGCCGTCGCGTCCCTGACCCGCGCACTGCTCCCTGCCCTGCGGTCCGCCAAGGGCCAGGTGATCGCCATCAACAGTGGTTCCGGGTACACCTCAGGAGCGGGATCGGCCGTCTACAGCGGCACCAAGTTCGCGCTCCGCGCCCTCACCGATGCCCTCCGCGAGGAGGAACGGCAGCACGGCGTGCGCGTCAGCTCGATCCACCCGGGCCGGGTGGCCACCGACATGCAGGAGGAACTGCACACCTGGGAGGGCAAGGAGTACGAGCCCGCCGCCTGGATCCGACCCGATCAGGTGGCGAGGGCCGTGCGGCTCGCGGTCGACGCCACACGGGAATCGACGATCGAGACCCTCAGCATCCGGCCGTCCGGCATCTCCCTGGACTGAGGTCGAAGGTCCCGGCGCCATCGTGTGCCACGTCTCGAGCACACGGACACGATCAGCCGCGCGGCACCACGCGGGGCTTCCCGAACTGCGTCTGCACGCCGGGGGAGAACAGCACCGAATCGGGCGGGCCCATCACGGGGAGTCCCGCCGCACCGAGCAGGCCGTCGTCGAGTTCCGTCACGGTTCCCGGGTGGAGTGGCCACGGAGAATGGGTGTTCGGGATGTACAGCGTGCGGTTGCCCAAGGTGCTGTGCAACCCGAACCGCGCGGTGAGTTCGAGGGACACGGCGTCGTCCGCGATCCGGCTCGGATCGGGCCGCACGGCGAAGCGCGAGGCGGCCTGCCGCCGAAACCGGACGACGTCGTACCCGTACTCCCGCTCGGGGCCCGTACCTTCCGTGTCGGCCGAGCACCTCGACCAGACATAGGGGATACCGCCGGCGCGGGCCGCGAGGACCACGGCCAGGCGCGAGGCGTCGAGGGTCACGAAAACGACCCCGCGGGTGCCGTCCGGACCACGTGAATAGAGCCGGACGTTGACCTCGATGAAGGAGCCGAAGTACGGCACGGGCAGTCCCCTGCCGAGCCCTGCCCCGATCATCCGGAACCCGATCAGCCCTACCCAGGAGGACCCGTCCACCTCGTCGGGCACGACGCCGGGCGGCATGTAGCGGGCCACGGCCGCGGGAGCTATCCGCCAGTGCAGGAACACCGCATCCGCCCAGTACTGGTCCATGATGACGGGGCGCGGCAGCGCGGGGGCGAGATGCCAGCCTGCCACCCTCCGGTGATCAGGAGCCATCAGGACGGCTTCCACAGCAGCAGCGGGGCGAGGGGCCGTGCAAGGGTTGGAATCACGTGAACAATGTACCGCCGTTCGGTGACCGGCCCTGCCACTGCGCCCGCGTCAGGACCTGTCACTTCGCCGGCGTCAGAACGCGTAGCGGATGCGGCAGTACGGGAGATCCTTCCCCACCAACCTGAGGAAGGCATCGAGATAGCCGCGCTTCTCGTAGGCGATGTAACGGACGTTCGTGAAACCGTTCTGGGACTGCTTGGTCTCCTGCAGGTCCGGCCGCCAGAGGATCTCCTCCGCCTGCGGGTGCCAGCCGAGGTTCACCTCGTGGAGTTGCTGGTTGTGGGTGAGGAAGATGACCTCCGCGGCGAGCTGCTGCTTCGCGGCGGGTGACAGGGCGGCGTCGAGTTGGGCGAAGAGCTCACGCCACTCCTCCTGCCAGCCGGGCGTGATGATCACGGGTGAGAAGTTGACGTGCACCTCGTACCCGGCGTCCACGAAATCATTGATGGCTGCGATCCGCTCCGCGACGGGCGTGGTGCGGACGTCCACCGTCCGGGCGAGCTTCTCGGGCATGAGGGAGAAGCGGATCCGTGTGCGCTGCTGCGGGTCCCAGGAGAGCATGTCCCGGTTCACGTACTTGGTGGCGAAGGACAGCTTGGCCGTGGGCAGGTCCCGGTAGAGCTCGACGAGGTCCTGCACGTTGTCGCTGACGAGGGCGTCCACGGAGCAGTCACTGTTCTCGCCGATGTCGTACACCCATGCCTGCTCATCACACTGGTTGGGTTCGAGCTTGAATCCCTGCCGTGCCACGTGCCGCTCGAGGTAACCGCTGATCTGGTCGATGTTGGCGAACACCGTGATGGGGTTGCTGTACCCCTTGTGGCGCGGGACGTAGCAGTAGGCGCACGCCATCGCGCAGCCGTTCGCGGTGGAGGGCGCGATGAAGTCCGCGGACCTGCCGTTGGGCTTGGCCGTCAGCGACTTCTTGACGCCGATGATGAGCGCCTCGGTCTTGATCCGCACCCAGCGCCGTACATTGGCCTCGTCCCCACTCAGCTCGGGGATGCGCCAGTGGCTCGCGACCTCGACGACGTCGGCCTCCGGCCACCGCGCGAGGATGTCCTTGCCGCGCTGCAACTCCGCTGCGGCCGGTTCGACGTAGATACGACTGATCTGGAGCAACTTGTCGGCCTGGACCATACAACCCTTCGGATCGGCGGTTTTGTTCCACGGTATCGGCCTCCACCGACACTTCCCGCGTGGACCCGTACCTCCGCCCGGGCCTTCGATCCGGTGACGGCGAAGACGATCGGGACCCTTCGATGCGGGGGTGACCAATAGAATGGGAGGAGCACGAAGCCGCGGAGTGGCGAAGCACGGCACCGACGTCCGTCGCCGCTGACACGAGCGACCAGGAGGGACCACCGATGCCCAGGAAACCACCGATGTCCGCACGGTTCATGGCGGCCACGGGGAAGTTACGCATGTTCTTCGGCCCCGCGCAGGGTGGAAGCACCGCGGGCCCGATCGTCTATCTCGACGACGAAGCCCAGCGCCGCCGCCAGGAGGAACTCCAGCAGTGGACCGTGGTCCGCAACCCCGACGGTTCCACCTACCTCACCACCAAGCGGGACGAAGAACCTCCACAATGAACTGGGCCCCGTGGAATGAGCTGAGGGAAATAAACGGGGGCCGGCCGTGCCTGTACAGGGTGATGACCGGTCCGCAGCCCGGCGGACGGTACCGAAAGGAATTCCATGACCCGCATCGGCTCCTCCGACCTCGACGTCCTTCCCCTCTCCCTCGGCGGTAACACCTTCGGCTGGACCTCCGACGAACAACAGTCGCGGGATGTGCTCGACGCCTTCACTGCGGCGGGAGGCAACTTCATCGACACCGCGGACGTGTACTCCGCCTGGGCCGAAGGGAACTCCGGCGGGGAGTCCGAGACCATCCTCGGCCGATGGATCGCGGAGCGCGGCAACCGCCAGGACCTCGTGATCGCCACCAAGGTGAGCCAGCACCCCGAGTTCACGGGACTCTCGGCATCGACCATCGTCGCCGCGGCCGACGCCTCGCTCACCCGTCTTCACACCGACCACATCGACCTCTACTACGCACACTTCGACGACGCCGATACGCCGCTCGAGGAGAGCCTCGGCGCACTCGACCAACTCGTGACCGCCGGGAAGGTCCGGTACGTGGGGATCTCCAACTACAGCGCGGACCGCATCGAGGAGTGGATGACCATCGTGAGGGCCAACGGGTTCGCCGCACCGGTGGCGCTGCAGCCCCACTACAACCTCGTGCATCGTCAGCCCTTCGAGCGCGAGCTCGCACCGCTCGCGGAGAAGTACACGCTCGGTGTCGTCCCCTACTCGTCACTCGCCAGCGGTTTCCTCACCGGCAAGTACCGCACCCAGGAGGACCTCGAGGGCGCTGCCCGCGGACAGGCAGCGGGTGGTTACCTGAACGACGCCGGTTTGGCGGTCATCACCGAGTTACGTGAGATCGCCGCTGGCCACGACGTCGCTCCGGCCGCGGCCGCACTCGCCTGGCTTCGCAGCCGACCCACCGTCGTCGCGCCCATCGCCAGTGCCCGGACCGTGGAGCAGCTTCCCGCGCTCCTGGACGGGGCGTCCTTGAACCTGAGCAGTGAGGAAGTAACGCGCCTCGACGCCGTTTCCGAGGGTGTCGGTGCCGAATAGCGCTTCCGGCGCCGAACAGTCGACACGCCACGGTGGAACTTCGGCTTACGACTGGCTAATTTGCGCAAAAGCTGCGTCTACGGGTGCCGGAAACCTGCTGTGGCAATGAAAGACTGATCTCTGTCGCACCGTTCGCCCGTGGGGATTTTCAGGGCGTTTTCTTGATTTAGAAGAGGTCTCTGGTTTATGAGTACATTGCGCCCAGCCGCGCTCGCACCCGCCAATTCGTACGGTGTCTCCCGGACCACGCTCCTGGTGATGCCCGGGGGGCCCGATGCACCGAGCGCGAGCACCATGGCCGGCGAGCTGGCCGCGAAGACGGAGGAGCTGCTGGAGACCCTAGAGGGCACAGTTGCCCGTCTCGCCCTGGCTCACCGGTCCTGCGCCCTCCAGCTCGAGGACCAGGCCATGGACGACGAGGCTTTCGCCTGGGTGCAGCAGTCCCTCGAGGACATCTCTGCCACACTCCGCGGACTGAGCCTGGGCCGCGCGGTGGACAGCACGGCATCAGCCCCCGCATCCCTCGCCGTGGCGACGGAACGCGCCTGACCGCCCGATATACCAGCGCAACGCAACAGCACCGCTACTGAGTAGCGGTGCTGTTGCGTTTCAAGCGGTGCTGCTTCGACCCAGGAAGGGTCGGGTAGGTGGCCCACCATCAGCCTCCTACCCGACAGAAGTGTCCCTGGGACCTCAGATCGCCTGGCGCGAACGGATGCCAGCCCTGCCCATGGCATCGGTATAGGCCGACTGGATCTCCTGGAGCCACTGCTCCTGGCTCGCGGGCGTCCCCTTGAAGGCACGCTCCCCCGGCGAGCGGACTTCGTAGATCTTGAAACCGCGCCTCACGATGGCGCGGTTCTCGAGCTTCATGAGTCGCCGCGCGGCCTTGTGGGCATCCGCTCCGTGGGCGATGAGCGCCGAGGCGCGGGGCACCTGCTGGAGGAAGGTGAGGAGTGGCTTCACGCCGTCGGAGATCTGGTCCAGCGTCAGCGCCCGCTCCTTGCCCTCGGGCAGGTACCAGGGGTGGGCGTTCCAGGGCATGAACGCGTCGGGCTGCAGGCCGACGGCCTCGTAGATGCCGGCCATCCGGACGGAACTCGGATCGTCGTTCTCGAAGGAGACGAATCCGGAGGGCAGGGATGGTCCGGGATTGGAGAAGAGACTGACGATCTTGCAACCGTCGACGTCGTGGACAGGATCGATGTAGGGTACCGACGATCCCGGCTTGGACTCCGCCAGCGTGTCACAGAGCCTGTTCACATCCTCGATCTGGGGACCGTACCGCTGCTCCCACTGCTGGGCCTGATACGTGGGATCTGCCATGCGCTGAACCAAAGTCTCGCCTCCTCGCGGACGGCGCCAGTGTTGACGCGTACCTGTCCGCTGGAATCAAGCCTACGCCAGTGCGAGGTCGACTCTTCCGATATCCGCCGTTTCCTGGTGTGCACAAGGACGACCATGGGCGCCATCGGGCCCATCCGGCCCGCTCATCTGCCGCCTCGCGTCCGCCCGCGACGAGGTCCAGCACGAGCACTGTGAGCCGGGGATACCCGACCTGCCGTACTCCTCCGATGCTGGCGAGGAGGAACAGTGACCGTTGACGGGCGTCAGCCCCCGGCATTCCTCGCCGTGGACGCGGTCCTCGGCTACCGTCAGCGCTCTGTCCGGGGACCGTCCGCGGAATCGTCCACGGTTTATTCCACGGGGTAGTCCACATAGGCGAACCGACGGCTGTCAGGAGCCCAGCTGTTCACATTGAGCGTGCCCTGCCCGCCGAGGAGTTCGACGGCGTCCTCCGCGCCCTGTGCACGGGCGTCCGCGAGGCGCAGCAGCACTGTCTCATTGGCCGGGTGCCCCTGCACTCCGGGCGGATAGCTGAGGTACACGAGGGTGGAACCGTCCGGGGCGAGGTGCGGGAACCAGTTGACGCGTTCGTCGTGGGTCAGCTGCTCCGGAGCCGAGCCGTCGGGCCGCATACGGAAGAGCTGTGAGTGGCCGGCGTGCCCCGAGCCCCGCTCCGAGTTGAAGTACAGCCATCGGCCGTCGGGGCTGTACTCGACGCCGTCGTGCGGGTGGAGCGATGCGGTCAGTGGGTGGGTCCCGCCGTCCTCCACCGACACGGCGAAGATGTTGGACGTGCCCTCCCCCTCCCGACGGCGGATCCCGATGTGCACCAGGGTCCGACCGTCCGGGGAGATCCCGTGCAGGTACCGCGCGTCCAGCCCGTCTGCGTCCGTGGTGACGCGCCGAGCATGACCACCGATGAGGGGAACCTGGTAGAGATGTCCGTGCTGGGAGGAGAGGAAGAGGAAACGGCCGTCCGCGGAGATGACGTGATCGTTGTTCGAGTCCACCACCGATCCGGTGAAGATCACCCTGGGTTGGCTGTTCTCCACCGGCGCGGTCCGGTACAGCAGCCCGTCGCAGTTGAACACGAGCCACTCACCGTCCGGTGTCCAGTTCGGCGCCTCGATCACGAAGTCCCCCGTCTCGAAGACGCACGTCACCGAACGGGTGCCGAGATCGAACACCATCAGGCGCGAACGCTGGCCGGGCAGGAGCTGGCGCCACTGCAGGTCCCGTCCCGGCCCCGCGTCCCTCGTACCCGATTCCTCGACCATGATGGCCCTCCCGCCTGTCGTCACCCTGATGCCTGCCGCACGTGGACCTGCCACCTGCGGCAGACTCCGCGGTCCTCCCCTCGCCGAGCGTCCGCCTAGGGGATCAGGCGAGTGTGGACTCGAAGGGGTCCCAGTCCTCGGGCAGGGGTTGTGCGGCGTCCGCGGTGCTCGAGAGCGAGACGAACCCACCGGTGTCGATGCTCTCGGAGATGGACACCATGGCATCCAGGACGTGATACGCCATGGCCCCCTGGGCCCTGTGCGGCCTGCCCTCGCGCAGTGCACGGGCCATCTCGAGCACGCCGCTGCCGCGCGTCGCCGTGGACCCGACCGCCGCGATCACCTCGGGCTCGTCGGCCCCGCGGCGGGTGAGCAGAAGATCACCCGTGAACGTGTTCGGGTCCGGGAATGCGAGGGTGGCCTCGGTTCCGGTCACCTCGACCAGTCCGGCACGCTTCAGCGGCGAGTCGAAGCTGAAAATGCTCTGCGAGGACTCCCCGTTGGCGAACTGGACGATCGCGCTCACATGGGAGGGAACCGTCACGTCGAACACCTCCCCGGCCTTCGGACCGGACCCGATGGTGCGGGTCGGCCGTGACGTGGAGCCGAAGCCCGCCACCTTGGTGATGGCCCCGAAGGTCTGCACCAGGGTGGTCAGGTAGTAGGGGCCGATGTCGAACAGGGGGCCTGCCCCCTCCTGGAACAGGAAGGCGGGATTCGGGTGCCAGGATTCCGGACCGGGCGACTGCATCAGGGTCAGCGCCGTCAGGGGTGCCCCGATGTCACCGCGCGCCACCATGCGCAGCGCCGTCTGGAGCCCTGCACCGAGGAACGTGTCGGGGGCGCACCCGAGCCGGATGCCCGCCGCGTCCGCCGCCTCCAGGAGCCCTGCACCACTTGCCCGGTCCAGTGAGAACGGCTTCTCGCTCCACACGTGCTTGCCTGCTGTGACGGCGGCCGTGGCCACCTCCACGTGCGCGGCCGGGATGGTCAGGTTCACCACGATCTCCACATCGGGGTGGTTCAGTGCGTCCTCCACGCTGCCGGAGGCGGGAACACCG
>JASLBS010000259.1 GCA_030146405.1 Arthrobacter sp. | reverse complement strand
TGTCGTCGGAGCGGCGGAATGGACGTCGCAGGTGCGTCCGTGCCGGTCCGGCCCCTCAATCCTGCCACCGCTCGCCCGTGTCCTCTGCCCGCCCCGCTCGAGCAGGTCGGTGCGGATCCAGCCGCGAGTTCCCGACGAGGCGTGGTCTCCCGTGCGGCGGAGGCCGTACCCGACGTGGTGATGGACACCTGCCCGGGTGTGGAGGCGCCCGTGCTCGGGCACGTCAGGAGCACCAGGCGCTCCCGTGGTCCGATGTGCCCGGGATGACGGTGGTCCGATAGCATGGAGGAGTGGTGGAGGTGAGCTTTCTCCCGCTGGCAGAACCTGTCCGGGGGTGGTCGCACTCATCCGACACCACAGGTCACTGTCCCACCTGATGAGAGACCCGGCGAGCGATCACGCGCCGAAGCCCTTCGGTCAGGGTGGAGAGCCAGCCGCCCGAGCCCGTTTGTGCCCGTCCGGTGCACGCCCCCCACGCAGGACCCTGGAGGACCGCAGTTCATGTTCGTGCCGATGTCAGCTAGCGCCCCACGAACTCCCGGTACGCCTCCTGCGAGGACGCACCGATGACCCTCTTCCTTCTCCTCCTCCTCACCTTCCTCACCGTGTGGGTGGGCGTTCTCGCTGCGCGGGGTCTCCGCCGCAACGCGGGCTGGATCGCAGCACTGGCGCTCGGCCTGCTCGGTGTCCTGGCGTCGACCCTGCCGGGATCCGGTCCCGGCGGGAGCAGCGACGTGGTGCAGTCCGTTCCCTGGATACCCACGCTGGACGTCGCTCTCCGACTGCGCATGGACGGCCTCGCTCTGCTCTTCGTCTTCCTCGTCCTGTTCGTCGGCGCGCTGGTGATGGCCTATTCGGCCCGGTACCTGGCGAGCGGCAGCCGGCACACCGACTACTACGCCTGGATGCTGCTCTTCGCGTTCGCGATGGTGGGGCTGGTCCTCGCGGACGACGTCGTGCTCCTCTTCGTCTTCTGGGAACTGACCACGCTGTGCTCGTTCTTCCTGATCAACAGGTCCGGACCGAAGGCAGGGCCGGTCGCGGTCCGCACCCTGCTGATCACGGCGTTCGGTGGGCTCTGCCTCCTCTTCGCCGTGGTGCTGATCATCACCACCACGGGTACCACCCAGCTGTCCCTCGCGCTGGAGAGCGACGCCTGGGGGTCGAGCCCGGAGGCCACCACCGCCGTCGCACTCCTGATCGCCGTCGCGGCGATGACCAAGTCCGCGCAGTTCCCCTTCCACATGTGGCTGCCGGACGCCATGGTGGCGCCCACCCCGGTGAGCGCCTATCTCCATGCCGCGGCCATGGTCAAGGCCGGGATCTACCTGCTGATGCGCTTCTCGCCCCTCTTCGGGGACAACCTCGCCTGGCAGGTACTGCTGATCACCTGCGGACTCATCACCGCCCTCATGGGAGCCCTGTTCGCACTCCAGCGCCATGACCTCAAGGCGATCATGGCGTACTCGACCGTGAGCCAGTTGGGCTTCCTCGTCGCGGTGATCGGCCTCGGAACACCGGAGGCCCTCACCGCAGCCGCGATCCACACCCTGGCCCACGCCCTGTTCAAGTCCACCCTGTTCATGACGGTGGGAATCATCGATCACCAGGCGGGCACCCGGGACCTCCGCGGGCTCCACCGGCTGCGCCGTGCCATGCCCGTCACCATGACCATCACGATCCTCGCGGCGCTGTCCATGGCAGGGGTTGCGCCCCTGCTCGGATTCGTGAGCAAGGAATCGATCTTCGCTGCCTTTCTGGATGCACCGGGTGGGGGCCTCGCCGGCGGGCTCGCCACGGCCGCGGCGGTCACCGCGGCCACCCTGACCTTCGCCTACTCGGCGAGGATCGTGCTCGGTGCGTTCTCCGGTTACCGCGGGGTCGGCGACGCGCGACTCACCGCCCCGGTGGTCGAGGAGTACAAGCCCACGAAGACGCCCACGGAGGGCAGCTTCCTCTTCCTGCTCCCCGCAGCCCTTCCCGCCGTGGCCGGCCTCGTCCTCGGTGTCGCGGTGGGCATCCTGAACCCGCTGATCGAGAGTGCGACGCTCGCTTCCACCGGCGTCGAGCATGATCCGTATCTGGCCCTGTGGCACGGGTTCAACCCCGAGCTCGGCCTCTCCGTCCTGGTCGTCGTGGCAGGGCTGGTGCTCGTCCTGTTCCGCGAACCCATCGACAAGGCGCTGGACCGCCATCTCCTTCCCTTCACCGGGGTCGGAGTGGTCGAGGCTCTGAGGAAGGGGGCGATCACCCTCGGTGGCCGTGTCGGTGACGTCACCCGGACGGACAAGCAGTACCTGCACCTCGGTGCGCCCGGCATACTGCTGGCCGCCCTCGGGATCGCCGCGTTGACCTCTGCCCCGCTGCTCGCGGACCAGGTGGGAGACCTGGACCGCGGCTCGGACTGGGTGCTGCTGACCATGCTCGCCCTGTTCCTCCTCGGGGCCGTCCTGACGCACTCGCGCCTGACCGCGCTCCTGCTGGTCGGCGCGGCCGGATACGTGGTGTCCATCTGGTTCATCACCCTCGGTGCGGTCGACGTCGGAATGACCCAGTTGCTGGTGGAGATCCTGACCGCCGTGGTGCTGGTGCTCGCGCTGCGCCGGTTGCCCCGTACCTTCCTGGCCGTCGGACGGCGCCGGATGATCGTGTCCGGTGTCGTGGCCGTGGGCGCAGGGATACTGGCCTTCGCGGCGACCTTCGCACTCACCGGGCGCCGCGACATCTCCGCGACCGGACAGTACTTCCTCGACAACACGTACGAGGACACCGGCGGCAACAACATCGTCAACACCATCCTGGTGGACTACCGCGCGCTCGACACCCTCGGGGAACTCACCGTGGTGGCCATCGCCGCCCTGGCGATCATCGCGGTGCTCAGCTCCCGCCGCTCCCTCAGCGAACGGGTGAGCCACTTCAGGGAATGGACCGAGTCCGCGCTCACGGACCGGGTGGACAACACGCTGCCCGCGCGGGTGCTGTTCCGGTGGCTCGCTCCGGTGATCGTGGTCTTCTCGCTCTACCTGCTGCTGCGGGGCCACTACGAGCCGGGTGGTGGGTTCATCTCGGCGCTGGTCGCCGGAACGGGCCTCTGCCTCGCCTACCTCGGAGCGCCTTCGGACCGTGACTCGCCCACGCGCCTGCCCTACCGCAGTATCCTCGCGAGCGGTATCGCCATCGCAACGCTCACCGGCGTTGCCGGACTGTTCAACGGATCCTTTCTGCGTCCCCTGCACCTCGACATCCCGCTTCCCTTCGGTGCCACCTATTCCTTCACCTCCACGCTCGTCTTCGACATCGGCGTGTACCTCGCCGTGGTGGGCCTGGTCCTCGTGGCTCTGAACTACCTCGGCCAGGCCCCGCAGCATGCCGCCGGCGTCAAGCACGAGGACGAACCACAGCCCGGGGCGGACCAGCACGGTCCGGTGCACCAGAACCCGGAGAACGCGGACGGCCCCGAGCAACCCGGCCAGCAGGAGTCCCGACGGGAGGTCGGCTCATGATGCTCGCTCTCACCATCGGCCTGCTGACCGCTGCAGGTATCTACCTCCTGCTGCAGCGGGGAATGATCCGGATCGTGCTCGGTTTCATCGTGCTCAGCCACGCCGCGAACCTGCTGCTGTTCGCGGCGGGCAACGCCTCGAGGCGTGGTATCCCGATCATCGGTGACGGGAACCTCGCGGAGGCGGCGGATCCCCTGCCCCAGGCGTTCGTGCTCACCGCGATCGTGATCGCCTTCGCCATCACCATGTTCATGGCGGCGCTCGCCGTCACCAGCGAGACCGACGACGACACCGAGGACGGTAGCTGATGGATAACCTGATCGGCGTCCTGCTGCCCCTGTACACCGCGGTGCCCCTGCTCGTCGTGGCCGTTCTCGTGGTGGTGCGCAACCACGCGCCGCTCCGCCACGCACTGACGCTCGGCACACTGGGCGCCATGCTGGCCGGCGCCGTCCTGCTGGTGATCGCGACGGCGGACGGCGAGGCCTACGCCCACCGCCTGGCACTGTGGCCGAACGGTATCTCGATCCCCTTCGTGGTGGACATCTTCTCGGCGCTGGTGCTCACCGTGGCCTGCCTGCTGATGGTGGTCTGCATGCAGTTCGCCATCGTCACCCGCGAGGCCCGCGGGCACTTCTTCTCCCCGTTCGTCCTGGTGCTCGGAGCAGGGGTGTCCGGTGCGTTGCTCACCGCGGACCTGTTCAACCTGTTCGTCTTCATCGAGGTGATGCTGCTGCCCTCCTACGGTCTACTCATCATGATGAGCAATCGCAGCACCATCAACGGCGGGCGCTTGTACGTCACCGTGAACCTGCTGGCCAGCACCCTCTTCCTCATGGGTGTGGGTCTGATCTATGCGGTGACGGGCACGGTGAACCTCGCCGAGCTCAGTGGAGCGGCAGCGGAGTCGACGACGGTGGCCATCGCCACCGGAGTGGCCCTCTCGGCCGTCGCGGTCAAGGCGGCGGTGTTCCCGGTGCATGGTTGGCTGGCCCGCACCTACACCTTCACCTCGCCGGTGGTGACCGCCCTGTTCTCGGGTCTCCACACGAAGGTGGCTGTATATGCGATCTACCGCATATACGCGGTGGTGTTCGACGGCGACAACACCTATCTGTGGATCGCCCTGGTGATCACGTCGCTGACCATGCTGGTGGGTGTCTTCGGCGCCATGGGGGAGAGCACCACGCGATCGGTGCTCGTCTTCCACATGGTCAGTCAGATCGGATACATCCTCGTGGGCGTGGGGCTGTTCTCGGTCCTGGGCCTCACCGCGGCCATCTTCTATCTGCTCCACCACATGATCGTGAAGGCATCCCTGTTCCTCTCCACGGGGGCCCTGGAGGAGACCTACGGGACCGGCGAGATCGACGAGCTCGGCGGGATGGCGAAACGTGAGCCCGTGATCGCCGCAGCCTTCATCGCCGCGGCCCTCTCGCTGGCCGGCCTGCCGCCGTTCTCGGGATTCGTGGCCAAGCTCTCGCTCATCACCGCAGCCGTGGCGGACGGCGCGCTGATCGTGGCCGTCGTGGCCCTCGTGGTGAGCCTCTTCACCATCCTCTCCATGCTCAAGATCTGGAACGGTGTCTTCAACGGCTCCGAACCGGAGGGGCTCGAGGAGCGGGCCAACGAGTACCAGGCCGGCATCACGCACCCGCTCGCCCTGGACCCGGATCATCCGGAATCGCGCGCCGCCGTCGAACTGGCCTCCCGGACGCGTACCCGCGTGCCCTTCGCCCTGGCACTGCCCTCGCTGATCCTCGCCTGCGTGACGCTGGGGCTGGGGCTCGGGGCGCAGCTGCTGCTGGGGCTGACCGAGCAGGCCGCCTTCGGTCTCCTCGACACGTCCACCTATATCGAGGCGGTGCTCGCTCCATGACCACTCCATCGGGAAGCAGGAATGCGATGCGTGCCACGCTCACCTGGCCCTTCAGGATCATCGGGTTCGTGTGCTGGTACCTGCTCGACTGGTTCCGGTACAGCATCCGGATCAGTGGCGTGATCCTGTCCCGCCGGATCGTGACGTCCCCGGGGATCGTGAAGGTTCCCATGCACGCCAGGACGGACGCCGAGGTGACCCTCCTGGCGTCGTTGATCTCGATCACGCCGGCCACGCTCACGCTCTCCATCGATCGCACCAATCACGCGCTGCACGTGCACGGCATGTTCGTGGAGGACCGCGAGTCCTTCACGAGGGAGGTCGAGGACCTGGAACTGAGGTTCCTCGCAGCGCTCCGGCGGGTACCCACGGAACCTGAACGCCATGATCTCCCCGGGGAAGGGACGACGCCGTGAACGGCTTCCTGGTTGTCAACGTGATCGCCATCGCCTTCATCGCCGTGGCGCTGGTGATCGCCGCGGTGCAGGTCTACCGGGCCCCCACCCCGGCGGGCCGTGCGATTGCCGGCGAGCTGATCTTCTTCGGCTTCGTGGGCAGCGCGACGGTGGCATGTCTGCAGATGGGCATCGATGCGATCTTCGACATCATCCTGATCGCCACCGTGCTCGGTTTTCTCGCCACGGTGTCGCTGGCCCGCCTGATCCAGAGGGGTACCCGATGATGGCCACCATCATGACGGTCCTCGGATTCGTCTTCATCTTCGGCGGGACCTTCATCATCTTCGTCGCGGCGATCGGCCTGATCCGCTTCAAGGACATCTACCTGCAGGTGAGCGCCGTCGGAACAGCGGCCGGGCTCGGGGTGGCGTCGATCATCCTGGGCGCCCTGCTGGTCGACTTCACCTGGCTGAACGCGGTCAAGGCGGTGATCGCCATTCCGGCGCAGCTCCTCACGGGTGCGGTGGGCACCATGGCCCTGGCGAGGGCCGGATATCTCACCGGGTCCAGGCCGGTGGCGGAGACGGTCATCAACGACCTGGAGGAGGAGAAGACCGAGGGCTGAGCGCCCCGGTCCTCTCCCGGCAGGCGTAAGGCAGGGAAGGCACGGCATGGAGCAGTTCACATACACGGAGCGCGGGGCGACCGACCGCCCGTTCCCGCAGCCACTCGACGGCGGTTGGCCGGCGGGTTACACCGTGATGGTGGAGCGGCATGAGATCGTCTGCCCGGATGCGCCGGCAGCTTTCGCGGCGCTCACGGACGGGATCCTCCGCTGGGAACTGCACCGCCGTGCAGGGCTCACCATGGAGTCCGACGCCGAGCACGCAGCGCCCGATGTGCGCGTGGTCTCAGGATTCGGTGTGGGTCCGTTCCGGATCAAGGCGCCCTGCAGGGTCCTCTGGTCGAGGGCGGCGCAGCTCGACGCGACAGGCCGGGTGGTACCCGGACAGCGGAGCGGGTTCGGGTACGGGACCCTGCCCGGGCACCCGGTGCGGGGCGAGGAAGGGTTCTACGCCGAGTTGTCCGAGGACCATCGTCTGTTCTTCATCTGCTCCGCCTACAGCCTTCCGGCGAGCCTCCTGTACCGGCTGGCAGCGCCGATCACGCGCCTGACGCAGCGCTTCGTCCTGGCCGGATACGTGCGGGCCGCTCGCGGGTTGGCAGCAGGATCGTAGGAGCAAGGGTGTCGAGCCCTTCCACCGGATGGCATGCCGAGGTGCGTTCCGTCTCGAAGTTACGGTTGTTTCCCAACTGTTATGCGATTCGGATCCTCATTGTCGTTGCCTAGGGTGTCCGAACACTCTAGGTTGAGACATACAGTGATCGCTGGGGTGATCGTAGGTCTCACAACTCTGCCCTGAAATAGCGCGATCTGCGGATCGTTGCACCCGGCAAACGGCGACCTCTCCACGAGGGGCGCCGTTTGCGTGTGGCGCCGCACGCTGCACCGTCGGGAGTCACCCGGGGGAACTACGTGTTTCAGGAGACGCGCACACATGATCGTTGCGAAAAAATGGGCTGCTGCCGGATCGACAGCCACCCTTCTTGCCGGTGGACTCTTCCTCGGCGCTCCCGCAGCTACCGCTGCACCGGGTGACGCGGTATGCCTCGATGCCTCAGTACAGTTCAACGCAGCACTGGGTGCCGCCGGTATCGACCTCACCTTCGTCAGCCAGCTCGAGGTGGCCGTGGCGAACATCGTCTCCGCAACCGAGAACTTCCTCGCTGTGTCGGTGGAGCTGAACCTCGAGGGACTGGGTCTGGCCGCAGATGCAGCTGTTGTTGCGGCGGAGGAAGCTGAAGCCGCGTACTTCGTCGCGCGGACAGAAGTCGCTGATGCCGTAGCGCAGTTCGAACTCGACGGTTCCCAAGAATTGGCCGATCGTGTCGTCACGGCTCAGGAGGCGGAGAACGTCGCTTACAACCAACTGGTTGCGGCAGATGACGTAGCTGAGCCTGCCGTAACAGCCTTCAACAATGCGCTTCTGACGGACGCCTATGTCGCCGCCGAGGCCAACCTGGATGCTGCAGCATTCGAGGCCGACACCCTGATCGCCCAGCTCGGAGGCGACGAGGTACTCGCCGCCCAGATCGTCGAGCTGTTCAAGGCCTTCCTCGCCGCCTGTGACGCCAGCGCCATCGGCGTCGACCCGGTGGTCCCGATCGCGGTTCCCGTGACCCCCGTGGTCCCGGTCGCTCCTGTAGCACCGGCGCCGGTGGTCACCGATGTCACGGTCGTGACGCCCGCGCCCGTCGTGGTGACCCCGGCTCCCGTCGTCGTTGCTCCGGTCACAGGAACCAACAAGGGCCTGAACGTCCAGACCGCTGTGAACACCGAGGACAACAGTGCAGCTGTCACCCTCATCGCGGCTCTCCTGGCAGTAGGGGTCGCGGTTCCCGTGGCCACCGGCGCACGCATGCGTCGCCTCGAGCGCGCCCAGCGCTAGTACGCCTCCTGTCCCGGCTCCTGCAGTGGTCCTCCCGGACCACTGCAGG
>JASLBS010000172.1 GCA_030146405.1 Arthrobacter sp. | reverse complement strand
GCTCGAGATGGACGAGGATGCGCGGAGCCAGAAGCGCTCGAAGTTCGGCGGCGTGAAGTACGTGTACCCGAAGCAGACCATGACCGAGATGCGCGAGTGGTTCACGGAGGAACTGGAGCGGCGCCTACCGGCTGCCCGCCTTCTGTACTGGACCTGACCTGCTGCGGCGCCCAGTCATGGAATGAGCATCCGCTCGATAGCAGCGGAGATCTCGGCAGGTGAGGACTTCGACGAGTCGAGGCGCAGGTCCGCGGGTATCCCCGGTAGGCGTTCGATGAAACGGGCGTGAGCGGCGAGATGGAAGTCGGGATCCTGGGACATGCCGCGCGTGGCATCGGCTTGAGCGCGCGGGAGGGTCACGGAGACGGGCGCGTGCACGACCACCCACAGGGCTGAGGCGTCCTCAGGGAGGAAACGCATCAGCGCTTCCTGCTCGTCTGCGGAGTGGATAGGCCCGACGACGATGATGTAGTCGATCGAGGACCTCATCCATTGGCCCACCAGGGCACCGTGCGCTTCGTGGGCAGTGAACCAGTGGCCGATGCTCGCGGCTCCGGGTGGCGTGACCATCGCGGCGACGTCGTCGACGTCGGCGATGACGGAGGTACGTCCACGAGCGGTGAGGGCGGCGGCGAGGTTCGAAGCGGTGGTGTTCTTCCCCGCTGCAATGTTGCCCACGAGGATCACGAGTTCTGGCATGTCTCCTACTGTGCCTTACTGTCCGCGGAAGCCGGCAGCTGTGCCTTCGAATCCGTCATCCCGGGCTCTGACCGCCTAGGTGTTCCTCCGCTGTCACCAGTGAGCAGGTCCGTCCCGTGTACGTCTACTGCCTCCGTCCGGAGGCAGTGTCTCCGGTCAGACGGCGGCGACCGATGCCAGGGGTCCGCGCCGGAATGCGGAGTCACGGTGGGAGATGAAGGACATGATGTGGGCTGCGACGAGAACGGGTGAGCTGTGGTGCACGGCGTGCGGTGCCCCTGGGATCACGGCGAGGACGCCGTCGTGGGAGGAGTCGGCAAGGATGCGGGACCAACGGGTTCCCGCAACGAGGTCCTTGGAGCCGCGCAGGATCAGAACTGGTTGGCTCGCACGGGGCAGGCGTTCCTCCAGCCGGTAGTTCATGGCGACGTGCAGTTCCGACAGGTACCAGCGGGGACCACACCGCAGGACGTCGAGGAACTGGACGGTGTTCAACAACGGTTTCTCGAGCACGGAGTTCAGCCCGAGAGCCAGCGCCTGCTGCGGCACGGTGCGGTGACGCTCATCGACCGCCGCTCCGATGAGGACGACCCGGGACACGAGATCGGGCCGCTGGATGGCCAGTTCCGTTGCCGTCTGCACACCCATGGAGTGTCCGACGACGATGCAGGAGGAGACACCCATCCTGTCGAGGAGAGCCGCGAGAAGGTCCGCGTTGGCCATGTTCGTGGCCTCGCGGTTCGGTCGGCGGGTCCACCCGAAGCCGGGTAGATCGATCAGCAAAACTCGGCCGCTCCGGGCAAGCTGGCGTCCCAGCCGGAGGAAGTACCGGTGGGACATGCCGATGCCATGGATGAGCACGAACACAGGGACGGGGACCGCGTCCGTCGATGATGCGCCGGCATCCGCCCTCGTCGAACTGCCCTGGTGTTCCGGTTGGTGCTCGAGGAGGTACGCGCGGCACTGGCGGTCACCCACGGTGATTCCGCGCCAGTCCGACGCCGGCGCCGGGGTATCCGCGGTCGGTTGCCTCGACTGCTGCCCGATGTTCCGGTCACTCTGGCCCACGGCGTCGTGGCTTCCGGAAGGAATGTCGGGGAGGTCCTCGACGAGATCCAGGACGGCATCGGCCACTGCCGCTGCTCCGCTGCGGTGGACGGCGTGGGCCTGGCCGGGTATCTCGACGACACGACCGTTCCGGGCTGTCCGGGCAAGACGCCGGCACCACGCCCGGCGCGCGATGACGTCGAGGGATCCGCGCAGGACGAGGACCGGCTGTGGAACGTCGGCGAGTCTGTCATCCAGGCGATACCCGAGCATGACGGGGAGCTCGGTGCCGTACCAGCGGATCCCGCACTGCAGGTACGCCGCACCCACCAGGACATTCGTGACCGGCCGCTCCAGCAGCGTGTCGAGGGCCAGCGCCAGGGCATTCCGCCCGGCGGACGGATGGGAGGTATCCGTGACCGGACCGATGAGCACGACGGCGGAGACCAGGTCGGGACGGAGCAGGGCGAGTTCGGTGACGAACTGGGCACCCATGGAGTGCCCGACCACGACGCAGGAGGTGAGGCCCGTGTCCTCCAGGGCGTCTGCGATGACCTGCGCGTAATCCATCACGCTGAGCTGTTCGTCCGGTCTGGGGGTTCCACCGAATCCCGGGAGGTCGAGCACGACGACGTCGCCGCGAGGGAGCAGCGCTGCCTGCAGCCGGGCGAAGTAGCGATGCGACATCCCGATGCCGGGTACCAGCACGAAGGCCGGACGGGCCTGACCGCCGGTCGCACCCGAGCCGACCGCGCGGGAGTGATGCAGTCGATACGACAGCGTCAGGCGCTCACCACCGGTCGAGAAGAGGGTGGTCCGCCGTGTGCTCGTGTCGCGGAGGTAGACGGGGATCGCGTCATCGGCTGCACTGGTGGTGGACGGAGGAGCTACCTGCTGGGAGCTCGTGCGAATCCTCTTGAGCATCACGGTTGGCGGAAACGGTTCACCATGGGGCAGTCGAAGGGATCGCGGGCGGCGAGCCCTACCCGGTTGAGATAGGAGACCACGGCGCCGTAGGACGCCGCGACGCCCACCTCGGTGTAGGGCACGCGGAGGCGCTCGCAGTGCTCCCTGACGATCACGGCGGCACGGCGCAGATGCGGGCGTGGCATGTCGGGGAAGAGGTGGTGCTCGATCTGGAAGTTCAGGCCACCGTACGCGTTGTTCACGAACGAGCCGCCACGGATGTTGCGTGAGGTCAGGACCTGCTTCTGGAAGAAGTCCAGCTTGCTGTCCTTCGGCACCAGGGGCATGCCCTTGTGGTTGGGGGCGAAGCTCGCGCCCATGTAGACGCCGAAGACCGCGAGCTGGACGCCCAGGAACGCGAAGGCCATACCGATGGGAAGGAACCAGAACAGGACGCCGAGGTAGGCGCCGAACCGGGCACCGAGGAGCGCGAGCTCGACCCAGCGGCCCTCGATGGTGCGTCGGGCGAAGAGGGTGCTGATGGAGCGGGCGTGGAGATTGATGCCCTCCATGGTGAGGAGGGGGAAGAAGAGGTAGCCCTGGCGGCGGGTGATCCAGGCCTGGATACCCTTCGCCTTCGCGGCGTCCTCCTCGAGGAACGAGATGGTGTCCACCTCGATGTCCGGGTCCTTGCCCTTGGTGTTCGGATCATTGTGGTGGCGTGTGTGCTTGTCCATCCACCACGCGTAGCTGATCCCGACGACGCCGGCGGCGAGAATGCGCCCGGACCAGTCATTGGCGCCGCGGGTCCTGAAGATCTGGCGGTGCGATGCCTCATGGGCGAGGAAGGCCATCTGCGTCAACACCACGCCCAGGGCCGCCGCGATCAGGAGTTGGAACCAGGTATCGCCCAGGAGTGCAAAACCCGTCCACGCTGCGCCCATTGCCAGCGTCAGGAACGCGAACACCGAGACGTAGAAGCGCCGTCGGCGGTTCAACAGGCCTTCCTTGCGGACCTCCTTCAGCAGGACCGAGTAGGAGGCGACGACGTCGTTCGGCTTCGAGATACGGACGGAACGCCTCACCGGCGTCGCGACAGGATCTGCCGGGTCGGTTCTGGCGATGTTCACGGTGTCACTCATGGGAGTCCTTGGCGGCTGGGTGTGGCGCGGGTACGGCGATGACGGCGCCTTCATCGGAGAAGGCTTGAAACGTGTGTCGTCCTGGATGACGGGTGGCATCCCCTGATCCCGCACCGGAGCGAAGGCTCTGGCGGAGGGACCGGAGGGAGTGCTACGCGTTGTCGTGCTTGCGGCTACCGGACGTGGGCAGACCGCGGGCCGTCACGGAACCGTCAGCGAGGCCGCCGCCTCGATCGAGCAACCATGCATCCAGTCGGAGGTGGCGTGCCGGGCCGCACGGCGCGCCTTGACGCTCCCCGCCAGGTGGATGGCCCCGCCGTACAGCAGGAGCTTTTCCGTGAGGGTGGTCTTGCCCGCGTCGGGGTGGCTGATAATGGCAAAGGTCCGCCGGCGGCGGACCTCTTCGCTCAACCTGCTCATGGCGGCTCGCT
>JASLBS010000160.1 GCA_030146405.1 Arthrobacter sp. | reverse complement strand
TCAGGTTGACGCAGACACAAACGTTTCTATCTGCACCGTGAGTGTGTCCGGAACCAGCCAGATCGGTGTGACGAGCGCTTCCGTCACCGTCGACTCGGTCAACGACACCGTCTAATAGCGGTTTGGTGAGTGGCCAGCCCTCAGGGGCTGGCCACTCACTTTATTTTCCTGTCTTGTATGGTCCGTCCCGGAGGTTCTGTCGTGACTCAGCGCCTTACATACCGGCTGCGAACCGCCCTCCTTGTGCTATCGGTTGTTCTGGGAGCCTGCGCCGGGCTCCTGTTCGTCAGCGGTCAGGCTGCAGTGGTCATCACGCATGGCGTGAGCATGAATCCCGTCTACTACGAGGGCGATCTGGTGATTATTGCCCGAGCATCCTCCTATTCCGTGGGAGACATCGCTGCCTACGACCTACCGGACAAAGATGACGTAGCACTGCACCGGATCATCGACGGCGACAGCAGCGCGTTCGTCTTCCAGGGCGACAACAACTCGTCCATCGACCCGTACCAGCCTGCCGGTGATGACCTCGTAGGTAGGGCGGTTCTCCACCTTCCGCAGGGCGGTGTGTGGCTCCGGACCCTCACGAGCCCGCCGGTGCTGGGGCTTCTGGCATTCGCGCTGCTCACCGCCGGCGGCGCCGCGACAACACGCAAACAGCGGAAACGAAAGAAGGCAGCCATGTCCCACACCTCCAGCAGCCCTTCGACCGCATTCCAGTCCCTGGGGATCCTGCCCGCCCCCTTGAAGGTGCCCGCCGCGGTCGGTGCCGTTGCCGCCGTCGCCGGCGTCGCCCTCGGCGCACTGGCCTGGTCCGGGCCCCTGCAGATACCGTCCACCGCGCCGGTCGAAGCCGGAACGCGAATGGACTTCTCCTACACCGCCGACGTCGGCCAAAGCCCCGCCTACGACGACACCACTGCCACTTCCCCGGACCCCGTGTTCCGGACGCGTGCCGACACCGTCGACGTCACCTACAGCTACCACGGCGAACCCGGCACAGTGACGGTGAGAGCAGATCTGTCGACGCAGGGCGGCTGGCACTCGACCGTGCCTCTTGCGGATCCGGCCACCTTCACCGGCTCCGACCACGAGGGAACCATCCAACTGGACCTGGCAGCACTCGAGGCCCGTGCACAGGCGGCATCCACCGCCACAGGCCTGCCGATGGGCCCCGTAACAATCGCTCTGGTACCTGAGGTGACCACGGTGACCGGAGCCGAATTCCGGCCCGAACTGAACCTCAACCTCACACCACTGGTGCTCGCCCTTCCCGGCGGCGCCGACGCCCTGTCCGTCTCGGACACAGCCGCCACACAGCAGACCACCCTCGTCCCCCGGACGGTCGGGATCAACGGAATCGGTATCAGCGCAGCCGCAGCCCGCGTCCTGTCCGCCGTACTCCTCGCTGGAGCCCTCATCACTGGGGCGGTCCTCGTCGTTCTTGTCCGCCGCATCACACCCGAGGACGAAGCCGCAGCCATCCGCCGCCGCTACGCCGCCCTGCTGGTACAGGTCCACCCGATGCCGGCACCCCAGGGTCGTCCCGTCATCGACGTCACCACTTTCCCGACACTGGCCAAACTCGCCGAACGGTACGGGCTACTCGTACTGCACTGGTCACGCAGCGGTATGGAGACCTTCGTGGTGCAGGACGAAAACATTACTTACCGCTACCGGCCGGAATCCGACGCCGCACCGGCAGAACAGCAACTCGACCTCCTCGACGTCCAACCCTGATCGGTTCCTGCTCGCCGAGGAGCGCCGGCTTCCTGCCCATCCGGCCGTCACGAAGCGCGTGCTGAGGACGGATTGCTGCTGGACAGGCGTCAGGCGTGGATGTGCTTGATGAGCCAGTTGATGAGAAATCGGCTCGAACCGGGATGCAGCCCCTGCGGCGTGTGCTGGAGCGCATGCCACGACTCGACCTCCAGCCCGATGTCGAGGGGCTTGTCGTGGTTGTTGTCGGTGTGATCCCGAATGAACGAGGTGAGTGGGCACTCGGACAGGTCCGAGGGGTGTGGTGCGCCCAACCGGGCGAACTGCCAGTGATAGGCCAAGGCGCCGAGGGGGGTGTGGAGAAGCGATCGATGCAGGTCGGATTCGAAGGCTTCGAACCACTGCAGACAGTCCTCTCGCGCCATGGGCCTGGCGAAGTGGTAACCCTGGCCCAGTGGTGCACCGAGGATCATCGCGGCCTCGGTGAGGCTCTGATCCTCGAGTCCTTCGATGACCACCGTCATGCTCAGGTCCCTGCCCATCTGGATGAGGGTCGCCATGACGCTCAACGCTTCCAGGGGCCTGTCGTACACGTGCAGGAAGAGCCCACGGTCGAGCTTGATCGCGGTGAAGGGAAACGAAGAGAGCCGTTGCAGACTGCTGTATCCGGACCCGAGGTCGTCCATGGCCAGATGGACGCCGAGACCGGCGAGTTCCTGCAGCGCGACCCGCTGCTCCTCCAGTTCCATGGTATGGGATTCCAACAGTTCCAGGCTCAGCCGACCCGGCTCGATTCCGTGGGTGCGAAGTGAGGCCTGGACGAGTGCGGGTAATGCGCTGTCATGCAGGATCTCCGGCGGCAGATTCACTGCCACGTAAGGCTGGGAACCAGCCGTGTCCCAATCAGCGACTGCATCCAACGCCTGATCGAGGACCTCGACAAACAGGACCTTGAGATCATCAGCATCGAGGTGAGGCAGGAACTCGTCCGGATACGCGACGCGGCCCACCGTTGGCGCCACACGCGCCAGAGCCTCGAAAAGGGTTACCGACCCGTCGCGGAGGTCCACCACGGGCTGGAAGTGAACCAGTACGTTCCCACTGCGGATAGCGCTCCGGTACACCTCCCGGCCGTTGGCTCCCGGTTCCTCCAGGCCTGGACGTCCGATGGTTCCAGCAGTGTCCTCGTCAACGGCGTGGTTCGCGATCTGGCTGATGACGAGGGGAAGTGGGTGAAGGCGGGTGTACTCGGCAGTCTCCCACCAGGAACCACCTCGGCCGTGTCGTTCCTTGGCGGCGTAGAGGGCCCCATCGGCGCTCCGCAGGATTGATCTGCTGTCGGTCCCGTCCTCGGGAACCAGCGCAATTCCCAAGCTCATACCGATGCGGACCTCCTGGCCGTCCACCACGAAAGGGTGCTCCACGACCTCATGCATCCGGTCGAGAATCTGAGAAAGATCCTTCCCCGAAGTGGCCCGGGTGATGTTCCTGAGGACCAGGAGGAACTCGTCCCCACCCATCCGCGCCAGCACATCACCCTCCCGTAGACGTGTGAGCACACGGGTGGCCCACTGCTGCAGCACCTCGTCTCCCGCAGCGTGACCCAGCGTGTTGTTCACCATGCGGAAGTCGTCCAGATCTATCAATCCCACCGCCGTCACCAGGCCCCGATCCTGATGCCAGGGCGGGAGGCGTCTGACGACGTCGAGCACGGCCTGCTCGGCCGCGACCCGGTTGGGAAGCCCGGTGACATGATCGTGAAGAGCCTGGAATTCCAGTTGTTGCTGCAGGGCGACCCGGTTGCTGATATCGCTCTGGATACTCACGTAGTGGTTGACCTCGGGTCCGTCCTCAAGCCGCATCGGTATGATCTTCAACGCGGACCAGAACGCGGAACCGTCTTTGCGGTAGTTGAGGATCTGCCCCTCGAACACCTCCCCTGAGGTTAGAAGATCTCTTATTCGACGCGTGGTGCTCTTGTCCGTGCCCGGCCCCTGCAGGACACGACAGTTCAGCCCCCGCAGATCGGCGGGTTCGTAACCTGTCATCGCGGTGAAGGACGACGACACATAGGTGATCGCCTGCTGAGCATCGGAGATCACCGCGATATCAGCGGTCGCCTCCCGAGCCGCTGCGAGCACTCCGACGCAGTCGGCCTCGTCCTCGCTCTGGCCACCATTGTCATCACTA
>JASLBS010000149.1 GCA_030146405.1 Arthrobacter sp. | reverse complement strand
ATCGAGAGCGAAGTTCGGCTGCGGACGGCTGCGCATCGTCGGGTAATGGAGTGCGCCTTTCTCGTCCCGGTACGGCACTTGCCGACGCACAGCTTCGACGTAATTGCTGATCGGCTCACGATCTTCGGTTTGCTCGGCACGCTAAGTCACTTGTCTCCCCCTGAGTTGTCGCTCCCTCCATTGTTCCGTGAACTGCAATTCCTGAGGAAATCCACCAGCACGTCCCGTCCCGGCGCAGGCCCACCAGCCGGCCCCATACCTCGGATTCCTCGTTGACGCGACAGGTACTGCTCCTCGTCGCTCTACCAGCGGTCGACGCGCCCAAGGTCCGGGTCGTGCTCCCGCTCGGCGTCGATGGCATCAGCGAAGCACTCCTCCTCCTCCGTGGTCAGCTGCGTCCAGGTGTGGCGGCCCACGCACAGCGCAAGGGAGGACAGGGTCTGCTGTTGAATTCTGAGTGGCGGCCGTGGTGCTCAGTGGAGCATCCGCCGTCGGCAGGTTCTCGAAGCCGAGGATCTCCTCAATTGAGGGAATGCAGCGTGGTGAGGGTCTCCTCGGACGCGCTGTTCGAAAGTGAGCTCGTCGAGCTTGCCCTGAACGACGGCGGTCGCAGCCAGGGTGCTGGCGGTGCGCGCTCTGTCCAGCAGACCCGAGACACTGCCGAGGACGTCCCGGTCTGTCGGCATGCTCGTCGGCTTGTGGCCTGAACGGTCCGAGGCTGGCCGGCACGAGCAATCAACAGAACCCTTCCGAGCAGGGCCAGTGCGGGCAGCGTCTGGCCGTTGCAGACCGGCGTGGGTCACACCGAGTAGGAATGCTGCGGCGAACATCAGGATCTGGAGGAATTTGTAGGTCGTCCACCATGTATATGTGCGGGGGCCCCGGTAAAGACTGTCCGTCTCCCGCCATGACTCTCCGTCGCCCGTCATGACAGGAACATCCGTGGATAATGCAGACCATGTCCCGCATCCGCACAACCGCTGAACACGCTGTCCACCCGGAGCAGCGCTACCGGCTCAGCGATAGGGCAATCCGCTGGTGGACGATCGGCAACGGTGCTGTGATGGCCCTGTCCGTGGGGGTACCCCTGCTCATCGATGCCATCTGGGGTCCGCTTCCCTCGGGGCTGCTGGATACTCTCACAGTCGTCGCCATCGCCGGGCTGCTCGTGCCCCTCGCCATCAGCGCTGTCGTCGGCGGCTACGCCGTCGGACCATATGGAGCCCTGGCCGGCGGTGTCCTGGTCGCAGGCATCGCATTGGTCGTGCTCAGCGCCCAATCCGGCCCCGGGCTACCAGGAGTAATCGGTGGAGTTGCGGTAATCATCGCAGGATCAATCGGGATGATCGTCATCGGCAGGCGAAACCGGGCACACACCTGGATCTACCTTGCCGGAGCGAAGGTCATGGAGCGCAACGCCCCGGAGGATCACTCGTAATCAGAGGCATAAGAAAGCCCGCCGGGCTGCGGCGGGCTCTGGGGGCGAAGCAGGTCTTCGACCCGGTGCTCTCTTCTGAGCGGATCGCGGTACGGACCCGGGATGATCGCGATCCGATGCGATTGGTGCGACCGGTGCGGTGCCTGCGCACCTTCTGGTCGTCGTGGACGCCGGAGGCGCCGGATGCGCCGGATGCGCCGGATGCTGCGAGCCTCGCGCGTGCTGCGACGAGCTCGGCCGGCTGGGCGAAGCCGTTCTTGCGGGCCCTGGTGGCCATGGTGGCCATGGTCCTGCCTTTCTGTCGGCTGCACCCTTCAGGTGTGTGCAGCAGAGACCATTCTGCACGACGTCAGGGGCACCGGGGCTTCCGCGTGTGCAGAGGAGTCAGCTCCTCATCCCTTCGTCGGTGAGCCGCCTGCCTCGTTACTTCGACGACCTGCTTACGTGCCTCGACGGTTAGCGCGAACCCTCGTCGGGCAGCCCTGCTTTCCGCCATTGCCGCCGGGACAGCGACGTCGTGCCTCGCGGGAGGGAGTCGATGTACTCGCGGTACTCCCGACGGTCGGAGGGCCACCAGAACCACACTGTCTCGAGGACCACACTGAAGACCACGCGAGCGATCAGACCAAGGATCTCGGTCATTCTCGCGCCCGCCCCCTACCTCGTCGTTACTGGCAGCCTACGCCGTTGCCGCTGCGGTCGAATCTGGGCTGGAAGCCAGGATCCCCCGGATAGATGGGTGCGGCTCCCGCAGCACGGACCTCGGTGCAGTTGGCATACACGGGCTCGTCCCCCGCTTCTTCCCCGACAGGCTCCTCGGTCGTCGGCGCGACCCCGGGCGCCTCAGCCTCGTCGGGCAGGGTATCCGAGGCAACGTAGCTGGAGCCACCCTCGACGGGCAGGGGCTGGTCAGGGCAGAAGGAGAGAATACCGGCGATGGCGTCCCGCTCGGCCGCGGTCATCCACAGCGTGTACTTCACCTTCACCGCTGTCTGCAGGGCGACGTACTCGCAGCGGAAGGACCGGTTTGACGGCAGCCAGGTCGCGGCATCCCCGTCGCCCTTGGCCATGTTGGCCGGACCATCCACGCTGAGGAGATTCAAAGGGTCATTCGCGAACGCCAGACGCTGCTCGGTGGAGAGCTGCTGGGCGCCCTTCTGCCAGGCGTCAGACAACGCGACGACATGGTCGATCTGGACCAGGGTACTCGTCTCCTGGCCCCGCTCGAACCCGATGGTGGCCCCGGTATAGGGGTCATCGAGGACACCGGCCTGAACCTTGCACGGGACGGAGTTCGTGTGCACGATGTCGGTGAGGTCGCGATTGAGCATGTCATTTCGGGTATCGCACCCGTTTCTGTCGACGTCCGCCCACGCCGGGCCGAACTCGTCGCGGTTGTATCCGGTTTTCGGCGCCCGGCCCTTGATCTCGACTGTTTCCAGGGCCTCGAGCACGGTCCCTGGCGCACCCTCAACGACCGGGGACGTGCCGGTCGTTGAATGCGAGGCATCCGCCAGCGCATCACAACCGGTCAGGCCGAAAACCAGGAGGACAGCGGATGCAGCAGCCACCAGGCGAGGTGTGCGGGAACTCGTCATGCTCATCACGTGTGCGGGGCCGGTCGTTGTGCTCATCATCGTTCAGCCTAGTGTCGTTGCTGGTGACCGGCGTGACCTCACCCCCATTTGCAGGAAAACCGGAGAGCAATGCGCGAAGGCTTTGTGATAGCGAAGAACCGGACAGGTAGCCACGACTTCCCTCGACTATCTGCTGAGTATCTGCGAGCAGTGATCTCCTCGG
>JASLBS010000135.1 GCA_030146405.1 Arthrobacter sp. | reverse complement strand
GCCGTCGCCGTGAAGGCGCGGGCCAAGGAGCTCGGCCGGGAGATCCGGATCATCGGTGTCCAGGCCGAGAACGCCGCAGCCTACCCGCCGTCCCTCGCCGCCGACGCCCTCGTGCCCCTGACGCGGGTGTCCACCATCGCGGACGGCATCGCGGTGGGCCGCCCCGGCCAGCTGCCGTTCACGATCATCCGCGAACTCGTCGACGACGTCGTCACCGTCAGCGAGGACTCCCTCGCCCGGGCGCTCATCTTCCTCCTGGAACGCTCCAAGATGGTGGTGGAACCCGCCGGAGCCGTCGGTGTGGCAGCCCTCCTCGACGGCAAACTGACCGAGCACGGTGCGGATCCGGGCAATACCGTGGTGGTGTTGTCGGGCGGCAACATCGACCCCATGCTCATGCTGAAGGTGATCCAGCGTGGTCTCGCGGCCGCCGGCCGATTCCTCGTGGTGCGCATGCTGCTCGACGACCGCCCCGGCTCACTGGCCACCATCTCCCGGATCATCGCGGAATCGGACGCCAACGTGACCGGAGTGGATCACACGCGGGTAGGCGGATCGATCAGCATGGGAGACGTGGCCATCACCATCAACATGGAGACCAAGGGCGACGAGCACTGCGAACAGGTACTGAGCAACCTGCGCGCCGAGGGCTTCCAGCCGATGGTGATCCCTGGCTGACCATGGCACCTCTCGCGCGCAGGGCACAGACAGGGCTCATCACCGTCATCGGATTGGTGGCGGTGATGTGGGCCGTCTTCCTGCTCAACACACTGCTGGGGAACAGCCTCGTCCAGAACCTGGGGATCGCGCCGCGGCAGCTCTCCGGGCTCGACGGCGTGCTCTTCGCCCCCCTCCTCCACTCCGGCATAGGACACCTCGCCAGCAACAGCCTCCCGCTGCTGGTCCTCGGGTTCGTCGCGTTCCTCGAGGGCGTGCGGCGCTTCGCGGTTGCCGTCGGGACCAGTTGGTTGAGTTCCGGGCTGGGGACGTGGATCTTCGGCGGTGGACTCACCATCGGGGCGTCCGGGGTGGTGTTCGGGCTGTTCACCTACCTGACCGTGCGCGGTTTCTACAACCGGAACTGGCTCCAGATCCTGCTCGCCGTCATCCTGTTCGCGGCGTACGGATCGATCCTCTGGGGCGTGCTGCCGGTCGTCGGCTCGAACATCTCGTGGCAGGCGCATCTCTTCGGAGCCCTGGGAGGCGTTCTCGCAGCGTTCCTGCTCAGACGGAAACGGCCCGCCCCCTCGCAGGGGACGGACCGCTTCGGGCTCAGTACCTAGCCGACGTACGGAGTGGCCGAGATGATCTCGACCGTGATCTCCTTGCCGTTGGGCGCCGTGTAGGACACCTTGTCGCCGGCCTTCTTGCCCTGGATCGCAGCACCCAGCGGCGACCTCTCGCTGTACACGTCGATGTCCGTGTCACCGGCCACCTCGCGGCTGCCGAGGAGGAAGTTCTCGACGTCGCCGGCGATCTTCGCGGAGACCATCATGCCCGGCTCCACCACGCCGTTGTCGGCCGGCGCCTCGCCGACATGGGCATCGTTGAGGAGTTGGGTGAGCTGGCGGATGCGGGCCTCCGCCTTGCCCTGCTCCTCCTTGGCCGCGTGGTAACCGCCGTTCTCCTTGAGGTCGCCCTCGGAGCGGGCCTGTTCGATACGGGCCACGATCTCCGTGCGGCCGGCACCGGACAGGTGCTCCAGCTCGTTCTTGAGGCGGTCGTAGGACTCCTGCGTGAGCCAGGCGGCGGGTGCGCTGTTGGTGGACACGGGACAACTCCTTAGGTACGGCCCACACCGCACGGGTGGGGCTCATGGTCACTCGACCGGAGGTGGCTGACCCACCTGCTCCGGCAAGCAAACACCCCGCCTCGTGGGACCGGTTGTCCGGTGCGCCGGTGAAGCGGGGCGATACGTATCCCTCCATTCTAGGGGGATCGCGGTATTAACCCAAGGTAATCACGCTGTCGGGGAACCATCCTCGAGGATCCAGCAGGCCTCGACCCCGCCGGACACGCCCGGGGCATCGGTCCGCACGTCCGTGCGATGTGCGGTGGTGCGGCCGCCGTCGGTACCGTCCTCGGCACTGGTGGGACCGATCGTGACCACTCGCCAGCCCACCACGGCGTAGTTCTCGCTGAGGACCTGTACCGCGCACTGTGCCGTGTCCGCGTTGTCCTTGGTGACCTCGAAGTCGACGCTGGCCCGGCCGTCGCCCTCCAGGGAGAAACCGACGTCCTTGAACGTGATGCTCGGGCTCCCGGTGGTCAGCGCTATCGCCGCCACCGCCGCCACGGCGGCCAGGAGCACCGAGACGGCCACGAGGCGCATCCGGCCCATCGGTTGCTTCGGCTTTGGGGTGCCGTAGCGATTGGCTACTCTTGGTGTTGGTGTATAGGCGGGGCTCACGGCTCCATTTTACCGTCCACCTCGGGCGGCTCCTTCCAGTCGCTTCCCTCCCCGCACAGCCAGGAGCACGTTTTGCCAAGCCAGGATCCAGCCAGCATGTCGCGGAGGGGCCTCCGCCTCCTCGCGGTCCACGCCCACCCTGATGACGAGTCGAGCAAGGGCGCGGCCATGATGGCGGCGTACGTGGCTGCAGGAGCCGAGGTCATGGTGGCCACGTGTACCGGGGGCGAGCGGGGGGATGTCCTCAATGCCGCGATGGATGACGATCCCCACGCGAAGCGGGACCTCTCCGGGCTGCGCCGGGTGGAGATGGCCCGGGCCATCGGCGAACTCGGCGTGCAGCACCGCTGGCTCGGCTTCACCGATTCCGGCCTGCCCGAGGGTGATCCACTGCCCGACCTGCCGTTCGGCTGCTTCGCCGTGCAGCCCCTCGAGCGGACGGCGGCGCCCCTCGTGAAGCTCGTGCGCGAGTTCCGGCCGCACGTGGTCATCAGCTATGACGAGAACGGCGGCTACCCGCACCCGGACCACATCATGTCCCACCGCGTGACGGTCGAGGCCTTCGAGGCAGCCGGGGATCCGGAGCGGTACCCGGGAACCGGCGAGGCGTGGAGCGTGGCCAAGCTCTACTACGATCGCGCCTTCAACCCCGAGCGCTTCCGGGCCCTGCACTTCGCGCTCGAGGAAGCCGGCCTGCAGTCGCCCTACGCGGAGCGGCTCGCCCAGTGGCTCGAGGTGGACGCCGAGGGCCACCAGCCACCGGTCCCCACCCATCCGACCACGACCCAGATCGAATGCGGTGAATACTTCGGTCATCGTGAGCGGGCACTGCTCGCGCACCGGACGCAGGTGGATCCCGAGGGTTTCTTCTTCGCCGTGTCGGTGGATCTCCAGCAGAAGGTGTGGCCCTGGGAGGACTACTCGCTCATCACCTCCCGCGTGGAGACGTCGCTGCCGGAGGACGACTTCTTCGCGGGAATCACCCCCGCGCCGTAGGTCGATCCGGTCTTTCTATCCCGCGTAGAATTGCGGGCGGTGGACCATCCCGATCCGTCCTGACTTCGAAAGTGGTGCCTGCGTGTTCCCTCTCCTCCGCGTTGCCGGAATGACGACGCCGTCGGGCGAGCCGACCCTGCGACCGGGCCTCGACCCGGCATCCGTGACGCCCGGGACCCTGGGGTTCCTCGCCACCCTGCTCATCGTGGTGGCGGTGATCTTCCTCATCCGCGACATGGTGCGGCGGGTGCGGCGGGTGCGGTACGCGGCGGAGGTACAGCAGAACCGTGAGCAGCGGGACGCCGCGGCCGGGAACGGGGAGACCCGGCTGGACGGGGACGACGCCGGGGGCACGCCACCCGGCGAGCCAGGACGTCCCTTCCCCGGCGGGAAGCACGGTCCGGACAACCGCTGAGCGAAGCCGGCACCACCGGCGCCAGGAACGGGCTCAGGACGTCAGGCGTGCAGCGGGTTCAGCACGCCCAGCATGATGGCGACGAAGTGCGCCGCGAAGGCCGCGACCGTGAAGGCGTGGAACAGCTCATGGAACCCGAAGACGCGGAGTGAGAAATTGGGCCGCTTGATCCCGTAGAAGACAGCTCCCGCGATGTAGAGGGCACCGCCTCCGCAGATCAGGACGGCCGCCGGGATGCTCGCGGCAAAGAACTCGGGGAGGTAGAACAGAGCGCCCAGCCCCAGCGCCACGTAGATCGGTACGTAGAGCCATCGGGGTGCATTGACCCACAGGTTCCGGAAGAGGACCCCCGCGATCGCCCCTCCCCAGATCACCCAGAGCAGCGTGACGGCCTTGTCGCGCTCCAGCAGGGCCCAGGCAAGCGGGGTGTAGGAGCCGGCGATCACCAGCATGATGTTCGTGTGGTCCAGGCGCTTGAGCACCGTCTTGACGCCCGGGCCCCAGTTACCGCGGTGGTAGACCGCGCTCACGCCGAAGAGCAGCGCTCCCGTCAGTGCGTAGATGGCGGAGGCGATCTTGAGCCCTGTGGTGGGAGCGAGGACCACGAGCACGATGCCCGCGGCGACGGCGAACGGCGTCGCCGCAGCATGGATCCAGCCCCGCCACAGCGGTTTGGTGGCCAGCATGTCCGCCAGCGGACCGGCCGCTGACTCGACTGCATTCCCGAGCTTCGAATCCTGGTGGCCCGGGGGAGTGGAGGAGTCGGATGAGGGGACCGAGTGGTGCGAGGTCATGTTCGGATTCTAGCCCACGCCACGAGGGGTTACCCGTGGGTAACATCGGGTGCCGGATGTTTCGAGGAAGCCCTCGTGGATTCTCGGGACACCCTCAGCGGGTAGCCGACCAGAATCGGCGTTTCACATGTGGCACCCGATCTCCGCCAATCCCGTCCCAGACTGTGCTGGGTCATCTGCTCCCGGATATCGCACTGACACCTGGTCGATCCGGGTCACCCGACCTGCGCATTGGGTCCACGACGACGGGCCGTGCAGTTCCCCCACAGCACCGGCGTATGTGTCGCGCTGCACCGGGACTACTCGCCGGCCTGCGAACAGGCGTTCCAGCCACTCCTGGTCCATCGGCACCAGGGCCCAGCTGACCTGCTCATCCAGGACGACGTCGAAACCGTCCTCCGACACCTGCCACTCGGTCAACCACACGTCAACCTCGTCGGTCTCCCTGGGTGGGACGACGTCCTCCGCATCGACTGCAACGGGTTCTACTCGGCCCACCCTCTCGGTCGAGTACTGCGATCCCGTCGCAGGCGCTGAGAGCCATAACGACGCTCGCCAGAACCATGAACGTCGCGATCCTTCTCGGTCGAATGACGCTTCTTTTTCACTCGCAGGGTGAGAACGCTGGTCCATCCCTCACCGGACGTGATCCGGAGGGGTGAGTTGTCGAAGTTCTTCAGGGGAGCGCAGCCCACTTCCCACGGTGATCCGGCAGCACAGCTCAACCTGGAAGCCGGACCAGGAGAGGACACAGCACCAACAGGAGGGAAGGACGAGTACCGACCTCGGACATCCGTCGGTCCTTTGTCCACAACTGCCGGTACGGTATGAAGAGTCAAACGGGGCACGGGTGCCCCCGATCGTATTCCTCCGGCCTGACCGGGGGCGGATTGTGGGAGGGCAGCCAGGCGTGACATGGAAGTTTCCCGACGTCGGCTACAGCTTCTACGAGCGCAGACTGCAGCGGAATCTCAGCTCGGAGCGGATACCGCACCACATCGGCGTCATGGTGGACGGCAACCGCCGCTGGGCCAAACTCGCGGGAGCTCCCACCAGCCATGGCCACCAGGCCGGAGCGGACAAGATCCACGAGTTCCTGGGCTGGTGCGAGGAACTCGGGGTCGATGTGGTGACGCTGTACATGCTGTCCACGGACAACATGGGCAGGCCCCAGGAGGAGATCGACCAGCTGCTCGGCATCATCGCCAACACCCTCGACCGCCTCGGCGAGAGCAACCGGGTACGGGTGCAACCCGTGGGGGCACTGGACCTGCTGCCCGAGGACCTCGGCGCCAAGCTCGTGAGCTTGGCCGCCTCGACCGAGAAGATCGACGGACTGCACGTGAACGTGGCCCTGGGCTACGGCGGACGCCGCGAGATCGTCGACGCCGTCAAGGAACTCATGCGGGATGCCGCCCAGCAGGGCAAGTCGCTCGAGGCCCTCGCCGAGGAACTGACCGATCAGCACATCTCCTCCTTCCTCTACACCCGTGGCCAGCCGGACCCCGATCTGGTGATCCGTACCTCGGGTGAGCAGCGGCTGTCCGGTTTCCTCATGTGGCAGAGCGCGTACAGCGAGTTCTACTTCTGCGAGGCCCTGTGGCCGGACTTCCGGCGCGTGGACTTCCTGCGCGCACTCCGCGACTTCGGTCGCCGTCAGCGCAGATTCGGTTCCTGAGAGTTCACTTATCCTTCACGGTTTCCGCGGCCGGCTACACCTGTGGCGGAGCACCGTGACACGGTAGGGTCGAGCCATCGACGGGAGCCCAGATCCGTCGACGGAAGGCCGCTGATGACGCCGAGGGTGCTGACAGGCATCGCGAGGGAGTCGGGGAGGCCGCGACCGGTCTCCAGGCCGGACCGCAGCACCCGCCCCTACGACTTCGGGGTGGGTTCACCCCGGAACGGAGTTCTCCGTGGCTAACACCAACACCTCCCAGCAGCACACCGGCAACGCCCCCGGTGGGCGTCCCTCGGCGCCGAGCGACGACGGCGCAGGAGCCCCGGCCGTGCGCAGCTACGTGATCGACACGTCGGTGCTGCTCTCCGATCCTCGGGCGATCATGCGCTTCGCGGAGCACGAGGTGATCCTCCCGGTGATCGTGATCTCCGAGCTCGAGGGCAAGCGCCACGATCCGGAGCTCGGCTACTTCGCGCGGAAGGCGCTTCGACTGCTCGATGACCTGCGGGTCCGGCACGGCGGACTCGACACCCCGGTTCCGCTCGGAACGGAGGGCGGCACGCTGCGCGTGGAACTCAACCATGTCTCGCCCGAGGTGCTGCCGGTGGCCTTCCGCAACGGGGACAACGATTCGCGCATCCTCGCGGTGGCGAAGAACCTCGCGGTCGAGGGGAGCGACGTCACGGTGGTGTCCAAGGACCTGCCCCTGCGGGTGAAGGCGTCGGCCATGGGTCTGCAGGCCGACGAGTACCGCAACGAGTTCGTGAAGGACTCCGGGTGGACGGGCGTGGCGGAGCTCGACGCCACGGCGGAGGAGGTGAACGGACTCTACGAGGCCGGGAGCGTCTTCTCACCCGAAGGTGCCGAACTTCCGGTCAACACCGGGGTGATCATGCTCTCGCCCCGTGGGTCTGCGCTGGGGCGGGTCGGGGCGGACAAGCAGATCCGCCTGGTACGCGGGGACCGGGACGTCTTCGGGCTTCATGGGCGCTCGGCTGAGCAGCGCCTCGCGATCGATCTCCTCCTCGACCCGGAGGTGGGGATCGTCTCGCTCGGCGGCCGCGCGGGCACGGGCAAATCCGCCCTGGCCCTGTGCGCCGGACTCGAAGCCGTGCTCGAGCGGCGCGAGCACCGGAAGGTGGTGGTCTTCCGGCCGCTCTACGCCGTGGGCGGCCAGGAGCTCGGCTACCTTCCCGGGAGCGAGAGCGAGAAGATGAACCCGTGGGCGCAGGCCGTCTTCGACACGCTCGGGGCGCTCGTCTCCCAGGAGGTGGTGGAGGAGGTCATGGACCGCGGCATGCTCGAGGTGCTGCCGCTGACGCACATTCGCGGGCGCAGCCTGCACGACTCCTTCGTGATCGTGGACGAGGCTCAATCACTCGAGAAGAACGTGCTGCTCACCGTCATGAGCAGGATCGGCCAGAACTCGAAGATCATCCTCACCCACGACGTCGCCCAGCGGGACAATCTCCGGGTGGGCCGGCACGACGGCATCGCGGCCGTGGTGGAGACACTCAAGGGCCATCCGCTCTTCGGCCATGTCACCCTGACCAGGTCCGAGCGATCGCCGATCGCGGCCCTCGTCACGGAGCTGCTGGAGGGCGCCGAGGTCTAGCTCCTGCTGTCGGCACACGCCCTGGACGGGTGCCTGAGCAGTCCGGTCAGTGCACGATCCAGGGCACGTGCTCGCTGACGTCGCTGAGCTCCGCGGGGGCCGCCCGGAAGTAGTCGTCCGTCAGGTATTCGTCCACGCCGAGGATCCGCAGGTCGTGGCCGGCTCCGCGGTGCGGGCCCTCGAGCGCCGTCGTCGAGACGCAGATGCCGGTCTCGGTGTCCAGGAGCACCCGGGTGGGCCCCGACCCGACCAGCGGACGGCCGGGTGCCGTGGGGACATAGGTGGGGTTGGGGACCACCGAGGCGGCCAGGACCGGCCGCTGCGCGAAGACGTCCTCGACGAGGTCGCTGAGTTCCACGCGATCGGCGCCGGGGAAACCCATCGACACCGGAGCGTTCCCGGCCAGTTCCACCGGGTCCAGCATCGAGGACCAGCGCGGGTCTCCGAAGACCGCCTCGCCGTAGGCCGCCTCGGGCCTGCGCCGCACCAGTCCGGCGTCGTCGTAGAGGGGGGTCACGAGCCTCGGGGCGAGGAGCCACGATTTCCTGGTGGCACTGACGTACAGGGCGTCGCGGGAGGTTTCGTTGCCTGTGGAGGAATGGAGCAGCATACCGTCCGCGGTTTCCACCCGCAGTGCCGCGGGGCGGCGCAACCAGGCGAGGAGCGGCGCCGCCGGCTGCACATCGGAGCCGCTCGGCGCACGCCAGGAGATGTCGAACCGGAGACTCTCCCAGCGCCAGGGGGAGGAGCGGGCGAGCGAGCGGAAGGTCTCCTCGGAAACAGGACTTCGCTGGGCTGACATCTCCACAGTCTAGTCATCCCCACCTCGCGCGCCCCGGGGTGTCGCGTAGCGTGGGAGCGTGTTCGCAGTCCTGGCCGGCTATTCCAGGGAGGTGCCCTTCGCGGCGGTCCTCCTCGCCGTCGCGCTCGTCGGCTTCGTGGGCGTGGGCGTGCTGCTGAGCGTGATCGACTGGCGTACTCACCGGCTGCCGAACCGGATCGTCCTTCCCTCCTACCCGGCGGTGATCCTCCTGCTGGGTGCCGCCGCGGCGATCGCGGGGGACTGGCACCGGATCCTCGGCATGCTGGGCGGAGGTGCCGTGCTGTGGTTGGGCTTCGAGCTGCTCCACCTGGTGAACCGGCGGGGCCTCGGCTTCGGGGACGTCAAGCTCGCCGGACTGCTGGGGCTGTATCTCGGCTTCGCGGGCTGGCAGGAGGTGTGGTGGGGTCCGTGCTTCGCCATCCTGCTGGGTGGCCTGTGGAGCCTCGGGCTCGTCGGCACGGGCAGGGCCGGGCTCGGCTCCGCGGTGGCGTTCGGTCCGTTCCTGATCCTCGGGGCAGGCCTGGCGCTGGCTGTACTACGCTGAAAAACGTGCCTACCCCTGAATTCGTCGTCGCGCTGCGGCGCAAGATCGGACATGACCCACTCTGGCTTCCCGGTGTGGGGGGAGTGGTCTTCAATGACGACGGCGAGGTGCTCCTCGGTCAGCGCGCGGACAACGGCCGATGGACGATCATCACCGGCATGGTGGAGCCCGGTGAGGAACCCGCGGTGGCCCTCCGCCGGGAGATCGAGGAGGAGACCGGCGTGGCGGTGGAGGTGGAGGTCCTGCTCGACACGGGCGTGGTGGGTCCGATCACCTTCCCGAACGGGGACGTCTGCACGTTCCTCAATCTCGACTTCCGCTGCAGGGCGGTGGGAGGAACGGCACGGGTGAACGACGACGAGTCCCTCGACGTCCGCTGGTTCGCCCTGGCCGATCTCCCCGACCTCAATCCGCGGCACCGTGCCCTCGTGCTCGGTGCGGGCAGCTTCGACGGCATGACCCGGTTCGTTCGTTGAGCGGCCGATAACCGGGCCCGAGTACGCTCGAGGCCCCGGCAGTCCTGGGACTGCCGGGGCCTCGACCGTCGGGTGACGATCAGCCGGACGGGGCCGGCGGGATCAGGCGTCCGGGCGGTTCCTGGCGTCGGAGTCCCTGGTGTCGGAGTCCGCGCCCGGAACTGTCCGGGAGCCGACCGACTGGACGTCGGATGCCTGGACGTCGGACCCCTCGACGAAGGTGGCACCGGCGGAGGTGGCTCCGGCGGAGGCAGGACCGCCGTCGCGCTCGCGCTCCAGCCGGAGTGCCTCCTCGCCGCCGACGGCCTCTCCGCGCGCCACCATGCCCGAGGTGGCGGACAGCGGGATCTCCCGCAGCAGGAGGGCGAGGATCAGCGCGATCACCAGGAAGGGTACGAGGTAGAGGAACACGGGGGCGAGTGATTCTGCGTAGTCACTCACCACGGCTTCCCGTACCTGGTCCGGCAGTGCGTTCAGGGTCGCGGGGTCCAGCGTGGAGGTCGCCTGGCCTGCGTCCTCGGTGCTGGCTCCGAAGGAGGTGAAGGTGGTGTTCAGCCGCTCCGAGAGCCTGCTCGTGAAGAGTGCCCCGAAGACCGCGACGCCGAGGGACGCCCCGACCTCGCGGAAGTAGTTGTTGGTGCTGGTGGCCACACCCACCATGGTGGGAGCCACCGAGTTCTGCACCACGAGGACGATCACCTGCATGATCAGGCCGAGACCCGCACCGAAGAAGAACAGCATGGTGCAGATCAGCCAGATCGGGGTGGTGGCCGTGAGGGTGGACATCCACACCAGGGTGGCCAGGGTCAGGGAGACGCCGGCGATCGGGTACTTCCGGTACCTGCCGGTCCGCGAGATCGCGAGACCGGAGTAGATGGACGTACCCATGAGGCCGACGATCATCGGGACGAGGAGCAGTCCCGAGACGGCGGCCGAGGTGCCGGAGGCCATCTGCAGGAACGTGGGCATGAAGGCCAGTGCGGCGAACATGCCGAGGCCCAGGGTGAAGCCGATGCCGGTGCTGTTGACGAACGTGCGGTTCCTGAAGAGCGAGAGCGGGATGATCGGATCCTCCGCGCGGCGTTCCACCATGACGAAGCCCGCCACGGCCAGGACCATGCCGGTTCCGAACGCCCAGGTGAGCGGGGAGGTCCAGCCCTCGGTGGCGTCACCGCCGAAGTCCGTGAAGAAGATCAGGCACGTGGTGGCGATGGACAGCAGCACCACGCCGGGGATGTCGAGGCGCTTCGTGGCCTTCTTGGACGGCAGGCGCAGGGTGAACCAGGCGATCGCGAACGCTGCGATCCCGACCGGGATGTTGATGTAGAACGCCCACTGCCAGGTGTGGTGATCCACGAAGTAGCCGCCCAGCAGCGGGCCGGCCACGGCGCTGAGGCCGAAGATCCCGCCGAGGGGGCCCATGTACTTGCCGCGCTCGTTGGCGGGCACGATGTCCGCGATGATCGCCTGGGACAGGATGATGAGCCCGCCGCCGCCGAGGCCCTGGATGGCACGGAAGATGACGAACGCCCAGAAGCTGGTGGCGAAGGCACACAGGATGGAGGCCACCGTGAACAGGGCGATGGCGAAGAGGAACAGGTTGCGGCGGCCCAGGACGTCACCGAACTTGCCGTAGATCGGCATCACGATCGTGGTGGCCAGGAGGTAGGCGGTGGTGATCCAGGTCTGGTGCTCCACGCCGCCCAGTTGACCCACGATGGTGGGCATGGCGGTGGAGACGATGGTCTGGTCGAGGCTGGAGAGCAGCATCCCGGCGATCAGCGCCGAGAAGATGATCCAGATGCGTTTCTGCGTCAGGAGGAGCGGGCCGTCCGGCGCTGTCGTTGTTCTCATGCTTGGTCCTGGTTCTGGGAGGTGGGACGGTCGGGAGAGGCGCCGCTGTCGGAAGGGGGGAAGAGGTAGCGCAGGGCATCGATGTTCCGGTGCAGGACCTGCGGGTAGGTCAGGAGATTTCCCTCGACGAAGAACTCGTCGAGCGATCGGCGGGCCACCTCGCCGAGGACGAACACGGCGACCCGGGCGGAGGGATGGTTCGCCGGCATTCCCTCGCGCCGGGTGATCAGATCGGTCAGGAGCTGGGACTTCGACTCCGACTTCGCGAACATGCGGGCCATGAGCTGCGGCTCGCGGTGGAGCACGGCCGACATCGTCTCGTACTCCTCGCGCGAGATGCCCATCCGATCCGCGATCTCGATGAACAGGAGGGTCAGCGCCTCGAGCAGGGGAACGGGCGGCGTGGTCCGGCCGGAATCGACGAAGTCGTCCAGCAGTCCCTCGGGGAGCCGGTCCTCGGAGGACCCGAGGATCGCGTCCTCCTTCGTGGGGAAGTAGTTGAAGAACGTCCTGCGGGAGATCCCCACCTCGTCGCACAGTTGTTCCACGGTGAACCCGTTGAGACCGTGCTCCAGGGTCAGTCGACGCGCTACCTCGACGAGTGAGTGACGTCTGAGACGGCGCTTGCGCTCGCGGAGTCCGACGTCGTTATTTATTGCACTATCGTCCACGGAGTACATATTTGCACTCCGATTCTCTGAGTGCAACTAATGTGATCGCAGGCACGCAAAAGGGGCGCACCGACAGGGTGCGCCCCTTTCCTCGAACGGGGCCGTGCTGCGGATCAGGCCTGCGGCGGGCGCGTCATCGACAGCACGTCGAGAGCGGAATCCAGCTGCTCCTCGGTCAGCTCACCGCGTTCCACGAAGCCGAGCGCGATCACCGATTCCCGGACGGTGAGGCCCTCCGCCACCGCCTTCTTCGCGATCTTCGCGGCGTTCTCGTAACCGATGTACTTGTTGAGCGGCGTGACGATCGAGGGGGAGGCCTCGGCCAGGAAGCGGGCGCGCTCCTCGTTGGCCGTGATGCCGTCGATCATGCGGTCGGCGGAGACGCGCGTGGAGGTGCTGAGGAGCCGGATCGACTCGAGCACGTTGCGGGCGATCACCGGGATGCCCACGTTCAGCTCGAAGGCACCGTTGGTGCCGGACCAGGCGACCGTGGCGTCATTGCCCACCACCTGGGCGCAGACCATGATGACGGCCTCGGCGATCACGGGGTTGACCTTGCCCGGCATGATCGAGGATCCGGGCTGCAGGTCGGGGAGGGCTATCTCGCCCAGGCCCGTGTTCGGTCCGGAACCGAGCCAGCGGAGATCGTTGTGGATCTTGGTCAGGGAGACGGCGATCGTGCGCAGCATGCCCGAGATCTCGACGAGGGCGTCGCGGTTGGCCTGCGCCTCGAAGTGGTCCCGCGCCTCGGTGAGGGGGAGCCCGGTGTCCTCGGCGAGGAGCTCGATCACACGGGCGGAGAAGCCGGCGGGGGTGTTGATGCCGGTGCCGACGGCCGTTCCGCCCAGCGGCACCTCGGCCACGCGGGGCAGGGAGGCCTCCACGCGCTCGATGCCGTAGCGGACCTGCGCCGCGTAGCCGCCGAACTCCTGGCCGAGCGTCACCGGCGTCGCGTCCATGAGGTGCGTGCGGCCGGACTTCACCACGGTCTTGAACTCCTCGGCCTTGCGCTCCAGCGCCTCCGCGAGGTGCGCCAGGGCCGGGATGAGGTCCTTCACCAGGGCGGAGGTCGCGGCCACGTGGACCGAGGTGGGGAAGACGTCGTTCGAGGACTGCGAGGCATTCACGTGATCGTTGGGGTGCACGGTCGTGCTGCTGCCGGATGCCTCGAGCGCACGGCTCGCGAGGGTGGCGATCACCTCGTTGGCGTTCATGTTCGACGACGTACCGGAACCGGTCTGGTAGATGTCCACGGGGAAGTCGCCGTCGTACCGGCCCGCCGCCACGTCCTCCGCCGCACCCTCGATGGCGCGGGCGCGTTCCTCGTCGAGCACGCCGAGCTCGGCGTTCGCCGTGGCCGCCGCCTTCTTGATCCGCGCGAGCGCCTCGATGTGCGAACGCTCCAGAGTGGTGCCGGAGATCGGGAAGTTCTCGACGGCGCGCTGCGTCTGGGCGCGGTAGAGGGCGTTGATCGGGACCCGCACCTCACCCATCGTGTCGTGTTCGATGCGGTACTCCGCATCCTGTGAACCCTCCGTGCCCGGCGTCGCGCCGGTCGGGGAGCTGGGGTTCGGGCTGGCTGCAGGCGTTGGAGTCATGGCGCAATTCTCGCCTTTGGCGTTACAGTGCGCCAAATCCTGACACGAGTACGGCCTTGCCCTCGTGGAGGCGGTAGGAGACGCCCACCACGGCCACACTGCCGTCCGCGACGGCCTCGGCGATCACCCGCGAACTGTCGACCAGGCGCTTCGAGGTCTGCTTCGTGTGCTCGATCACCGTCGCGTTCACGTCGGTGATCCCGGCCCGGCGTGCCGTGAGCACCGACGGCGTGATGCGCTCCACGAGATCCCGGAGGAAGCCCGTGGGCATGTCCCCGCTGTCCAGGGAGTTCATGGTGGCCGTCACGGCGCCGCAACTGTCATGGCCGAGGATCACGATCAACGGGACGTTCAGCACGCTCACGCTGTA
>JASLBS010000021.1 GCA_030146405.1 Arthrobacter sp. | reverse complement strand
CACAGGACTACACGCGTAAGCTCCGTCGAGCCGCCCTGGATCCTTCGACCATGCAGGGCGTCAAACCCCGGCACCTCGTACGCTCTCTCGCCCTGACCAACTGACCAACTGACCAACGAACCAGACGCTCGGCACCGAGCGTCTGTCCTCGCCGTCGTCCTCATCCCCGTTCCTTTTCTGCACCACCCCAGGAGCTGCACTCATGACCACCACGTCACCCGAAACCCCGCCGATTCCCCGAACTCCCCGTACACCGCCGATTTCCCGTCTGGTGCTGGGCACGATGACCTTCGGGGACACCGTCGATGAATCCACCGCTGCTCGCATGCTCGACGAAGCCCTCGACGCGGGGATCACCACCGTGGACACGGCCAACGCCTATGCCGGCGGAACCACCGAGGAGGTGCTCTCCCGGTTACTCTCCGGCCGGCGGGAGAAGGTCGTTCTCGCCTCCAAAGCAGGGATGCCCCACCCGGATCACGGTGAGCACAATCCCCTGTCACCCGAAGGTCTACGCCGCAGCGTGGAGGGCAGCCTCGGCAGGCTCGGCGCCGAACGCATCGACTTGTTCTACCTGCACCAGCCCGACCGCGCTACCAGCCTTCACGAGACCCTGCAGACCGTGGGAGAACTCGCCGCCGAGGGCAAGATCGGCGCCCTGGGTGTATCGAACTTCGCGGCCTGGCAGATCGCCGACGTCCTGCACACCGCCCGCGAGGTCGGTGCACCCGAACCCGTGGTCGCCCAGCAGCTGTACAACCTCGTCGCACGTCGCGTGGAGGAGGAGTACCTCGAATTCGCCGCGACCCACGATCTCCACACCATGGTCTACAACCCACTGGGCGGGGGACTGCTCACCGGCAAGCACACCTTCGACGCGAAACCCACCGAAGGCCGGTACGGGGACTCCAAGCTCGCCGCCATGTACACCCAGCGCTACTGGGACCGACAACTCTTCGACGCCGTCGCGGACCTCGCGTCCATCGCTGAAACTGCCGGTATGCCGTTGGCCGAACTGTCGCTGCGCTGGCTGTCCTACCGCGACGGTGTGCACTCGATGCTCCTCGGAGGATCCAAGGTGGAGCAGCTCCTCAGCAACATCCGTGCTGTCGCCAACGGTCCCCTTCCCGCCGACGTCGTGACCGCCTGTGACGCCGTCGGTGCCAAGCTCCGCGGACCCATGCCGGCCTACAATCGCTGACACCTCTCCACCTACCCCAGAACCGCGCACCTGCGGACCCACTCCCAGAGCAGTCCTAGTCCACTCCCTCGTCCAGTCCGACTGGATGAAACCCTGCACAGCACCGAATGAAAGCAGAGAACCTCTTATGACCTCCGACCTCGCCATCGAATTCGCTCGTAAGATCCGGGCACGCGAACACGCCGTCGGCTACTGGGTCGTCCTCGACGCACCGGTCGCCACCGAGCGGATCAGCCGCCTCGGCTACGACTACGTCGCCCTCGACGCACAGCACGGCCTCCTCGGATACTCCGGGGTCCTGGGCGGGCTCACGGCCATCGACGCCGGACACACAGCGGTCGGTATGGTGCGCGTGGAGGAGAACTCGCCGGTCGCCATCGGCAAGGCACTCGACGCCGGAGCCATCGGTATCATCGTCCCGCTCATCAACACCGCCGAAGACGCCGCAGCTGCTGTGGCCTCCGCCAAGTACCCGCCGCTGGGAAACCGCTCCTACGGCCCCATGCGCTCAGCGCTACGCGTTGGGCCTGTCCCGGCCGAAGCGAACGCGGCCACCTTGGTGTTCGCGATGATCGAAACGCCGGACGGCCTGGCGAACGTGGCCGAGATCTGTGCCACCGAAGGCCTGGACGGTATCTATGTGGGACCCTCGGACCTCACCATCGCCGTGGGCGGGAAATACCCCGGGGACCCCGACGTCCAGCAGGCGTTCGACGACGCCCTCGAAACCATCGCCGCCGCGGCCGCTTCCGCCGGTGTTGCTGCCGGCGTCCACACCGCCGCCGGAACCATCGCCGCCCAGCGACTGACCCAGGGATACACCTTCGCCACCGTGGCCTCCGACCTGACCCATCTCGAACAGATCGCCTCGAGCCACCTCGACGCCGCCACGGGAGGGAAGTAGAACCCATGCAGAAATCCGACGACACCTACAGCACCATCACCGCCGACGGGATCACCCGGCAGACCGGTGGTGCGACCTACGCCTACCTGCCCGCACCGACCGTCCAGAGCCACGCCGCGAACCTGCTGACCCTCCCGGACGGCCGGTTGGGTTGTGTCTGGTTCGGTGGAACCCAAGAAGGCGTCCCGGACATATCCATCTGGTTCTCCACCCTCGATGCAGGCAACGAGCAATGGTCCACGCCACAGCAACTCTCCGACGACCCCGCCCGCTCTGAACAGAACCCCATCCTCTTCACTGCGCCCACCGGGGACCTCTGGTTGCTCTACACCGCCCAGAAAGCCGGCAACCAGGACACCGCCGAGGTCCGACGCCGGATCTCCACCGACAGCGGCACCACCTGGGGAGAGGTCGAAACCCTCTTCCCCGCCAACGAGACGGGCGGGGTCTTCGTCCGCCAGTTGCCCGTCGTCCTGCCCTCCGGTCGGCTCCTGGTCCCCATCTTCCGGTGCATCACCACCCCGGGCGAGAAATGGGTGGGCAACAACGACGACAGCGCCCTCATGTACTCCGACGACGGCGGCACCACCTGGAACCAGCACGTGGTACCCGGGAGTCTCGGCTGCGTCCACATGAACATCCAACCCCTCACCGACGGAACACTCCTGGCCCTGTTCCGCAGCCGCTGGGCCGACTGGATCTACGAATCCCGCTCCACCGACGGCACCACCTGGACCGAACCCACCCCCACCGAGCTGCCCAACAACAACTCCTCCATCCAATTCACCGCCCTCACCGACGGACGCCTCGCCCTGGTCTACAACCACAGCCAGGCACAGGAGAACACCGAACGCCGCCTCTCCCTCTACGACGAGATCGACGACGACGGGCTGGCCGAGGAACAAGGACAACTCACCGACCCCGACCCCGGCACCGCTGCCGCAGATGACGGCCGGCGCCGGGCGTTCTGGGGAACACCACGCTCCCCGATGACCCTGGCCATCTCCGAGGACTCCGGACGCAGCTGGCCCATCCGCCGCGACCTCGACGTCGGGGACGGTTACTGCCTGTCCAACAACTCACGCGACGGCCTGAACCGCGAGTACTCCTACCCCTCCATCCACCAGGGCCCGAGCGGATCCCTGGACATCGCCTACACCTACTTCCGCCAGGCCATCAAATGGGTGCGGGTGAGCCCTGACTGGGCCGCAGCAGGTACCGGAACCCCGGGGCAGGACGAGGGGAACACGATCGATGCCGGCTGAACGTCACGCAGTCGTCACCGGGTGCAGCTCAGGCATCGGCCACGCCATCACCGCGCAACTCCTGGCCGATGGCTGGTCGGTGACCGGGCTCAGCCGGACCCCTGCGACCTTCGAGGGGCTCTTCCGGTGGCGGCAGGCGGACCTCTCCGATACCGCTCACCTCGCGGACGCGGCAGCGGAACTCGAACCCGTCGACGCACTGGTCCACGCCGCCGGGTTCCAACGATCGGCAACACTCGGTGACCTGGATCCCGAG
>JASLBS010000268.1 GCA_030146405.1 Arthrobacter sp. | reverse complement strand
TCCATGGCCGGAGCCGTTCCTGCGCCGGGTTCAGGTGGCGCCGTATAGGTGCCCTGCGAGCGGTTGCCCACCTTCGTGATGTCACCGTTGCGGACGTACCAGATGGCGCCGTCCGCATCGATCATGCGGGTGATGCGGAGTCCCAGGGACTGCACCACGCCCACGGTGTCTCCCACCTCGATGGTGTCGCCGATACCGTACTGGTCCTCGATGGTGATGAAGAAACCGAGGAAGGCGTCCCGGATCACCTCCCTCGCCCCGAACCCGATGGCGATGCCGACGATCCCCACGCTCGCGAGGATGGGGCCGATGTTGAACCCGAGTGCCTCGATGGCCATGAGGATGGCGACCACCGCGATGGTGCCGGCGGCGACGCTCGAGAGCAGGCTCCCGATGGTGGCCGCCCGTTGCACCCGCCGTGCGGTGTCGAAGGGTCGCAGGGCGGGCTGCGCCCAGGCGAGGTGGGGCTTCTTGAAGACGGGGTGTCCGTGCTGTACCCGCTTCACCGAGCGCGTGATGAGGTAGCGGACCACGAGCCAGAGGACGCCGGCGCCGACCAGGATGATCGCAGCGCCGATGACCTGGCCGCCGTAGCCCAGGGAGGGGAGGATTGTCATGGAGTCGCTTTCAGGCAGGCGTCCTGCGGATGTTCTGCGCCCGGAGTGGCTGGCCGGAGGCGCAGGGACGCTCCTCCTAGGCTACAGCCGCGCGGACGGTACCCGCCGAAGGGCGACTCCGCCGGACGTACTCGATGGAGTGCCCGCGGGACACGTCCGGCGCGTCCGCCCGCGGAGCAGCTCAGGGACGGGGAGGTCCCGGCGTCGGCTCGTGGTGGACCGGGACACTGAGCGATCGGGCGATGAAGCACAGCCGGTTGGCCTCGGCATGCAGCGAATCCGCGAGCGGCCGCTGCAGCTCGTCCTGCAGCTCGACGCAGGGGCGCAGCCAGATCCCCGTGAACTCACCGCTGCCGTCCCGATTCAGCCGCAGGGTGCCGGTGGCCGTGTCCCGGTACCCGGTCACCAGCACCCCGGCCTTCACCGCCACGTGCAGATAGGACAGCATGTGGCACTGGGCCACCGCGGTGAGCAGGAGCTGCTCGGGGTTCCAGCGGTCCTTCGAGCCACGGAACGTGGGGTCGGCGGTCCCCGCGAGGTGCCCGGGCCCGTCGACCTCGATGTCGTGGTCACGGCTGTACGCGCGGTGACCCGAGGTGCCCGAGCCTAGATTTCCCGTCCAGTCCAGCTTGGCGGTATAGCTGTGCTCCTGGAGGTTCATGGTTCCCACCCTAGTGACGGACGAGGCGTTCGTGCACAGGCACGGGAAGGAACCTCCCCGCGCCTGTGCACGACCTCACGCGTCGGCGGCCTGCGCGGTCAGCGCTCGCAGCACGCCGTCGCGGCTCTCCACGATCAGGCGGCGCAGCGAGGGGGATCCATCTCCGAGCCCGGCCAGGAACGTGTCCGTCCGGTCCAGCGTTTCCTGCGTGGTCAGCAGCGACGGGTACAGGCCGACGATGATCTGCTGCGCGATCTCGTGGGTACGGGTGGACCAGACGTCCTGGATCGCGGCGAAGTACCGCTCCACGAAGGGCTGCAGGAGGGTGCGGTCATGGACGCGCATGAAGCCCGCGATCATGGCCCGCTGGGTCGCGTTGGGCAGGTCCGTGGATTCCACCAGCGCCGCCCACGCCGCGTCCTTGGCCTCCGCCGTCGGTATCGCTGCGCGAGCCTCGGCGGCGGCGAGCTGACCGGTGGCCGTGGAGTCGTCCTCCAGCTCGGCCTCGATCTCCGCGTTCCCGTACCGGCCACCCGCCACGAGACTGGTCAGGAGCTCCCAGCGGAGATCCTGATCCACACGAAGACCCTCGGGAACGCGCTCGCCGGTCAGCAACGCCTCCACGGCGTCGAGATGCCCCGCAGTGGAGGCGTGTGCCGAGAACGCCCTGGTGAACTGGAGCTGGGCATCGGATCCGGCCTCCGCACCGTGCACCAGCTCCAGGAGCCGGTCCGCCGCGGCTTCGCTCCGCGACGCACGAGCCTCGGGATGGACATAGAAGGCGAGCGTGGTAGCGAGCTGCCGCAGCAGCACGAGCACCACCGAGGAGTCCGACTCGGACCCGACATTGCGCAGTACCAGTTCCAGGTAGTCCCGAGCCGGTGTCTCACCGTCGCGCGCCGCGTCCCAGGCGGAGGCCAGCACCAGGGTGCGGGGGAGCGAGTCCCGGAAGTCCTTCACGTGCTCCACCGACGTCCGCAGGGAGTCCGCATCGAGGCGGATCTTCGCGTACGCCAGATCGTCGTCGTTCAGGAGCACGAGCGCCGGCTGCTGCCGGCCCACCAGCTCGGGCACCTCCGTGCGCTCGCCGTCCACGTCGAGCTCCACGCGGTGCGAGCGCACCAGGGCACCGGCGTCGTGGTCGTAGAAGCCGACCGCGAGGCGGTGCGGGCGGATCGTCGGGAAGGCCTCGATCGCCGTCTGCAGGATCGCGAAGGAGGTGATGGTGCCGTCGGCGTCGGTGGTGAACTCGGGGCGGAGGGTGTTCACCCCGGCCGTCTCGAGCCAGAGTGCCGACCATTCCTTCAGGTCACGTCCGCTGGCGGCCTCGAGTTCGGTCAGGAGATCCACCAGCTCGGTGTTCTTCCATGAGTGCTTCGCGAAGTACTGGCGGACGCCCTGCATGAACTCCTCCTGGCCCACCCAGGCGACCAGCTGCTTGAGCACCGAGGCGCCCTTCGCGTAGGTGATGCCGTCGAAGTTGACCTGGACGTCCTCGAGGTCGTCGATCTGAGCGACGATCGGATGCGTGGAGGGCAGCTGGTCCTGGCGGTAGGCCCAGCCCTTCTCGAGGATGGTGAAGGTGGTCCAGGCCTGCTCGAACTCCGTCGCCTCGGCCGCTGCCAGCGTGGACATGAACTCCGCGAAGGATTCGTTCAGCCAGAGATCGTTCCACCAGCGCATGGTCACCAGGTCACCGAACCACATGTGTGCCAGTTCGTGGAGGATCGTGATGGCACGGCGCTCCACGGTGGCGTCCGGAACCCGGGACCGGAAGACGTAGGTCTCCACGAAGGTCACCGCGCCCGCGTTCTCCATGGCGCCCGCGTTGAACTCCGGGACGAAGAGCTGATCGTACTTCTCGAACGGGTACGGCGTACCGAACTGCTGCTCGTAGAACTCGAAGCCCTGACGCGTCAATGCGAAGATGTTCTCGGCGTCCATGTACTGCATGAGGGACTTGCGGGCGAACACGCCGAGCGGGATGGTCCGGCCGTCGGAACTCGTGAGCTCGCTGCGCACGGACTGGTACGGTCCGGCGATGAGGGCGGTCACGTAGGAGGACATGAGGGGTGTGGGTTCGAAGTACCACGTCGAGTGCGAGCCGCCCTCGGTCCCGGAGCCGGCCTGGACGGGCTCGGGCGTGGTCATGTTCGAGATGACGTCCCAGTGCGAGGGCCCCGTGACGGCGAAGCGGAACGTGGATTTCAGGTCGGGCTGCTCGAAGACGGCGAAGACGCGCCGGGAATCAGGGACCTCGAACTGGGTGTAGAGGTAGACCTCGCCATCCACGGGATCGGTGAAGCGGTGGAGCCCCTCCCCGGTGTTCATGTACAGCATGTCGGCCTCGACCACGAGGGTATTGCTGGCGGCGAGCAGCGGGAGCTCGATCCGGACGCCGTCGGTCACCTCCGCCGGGTCCAGCGCCACGCCGTTCAGCTCGACACGGTGCACCGCGTCCGTGACGGCGTCGATGAACGTGGAGGCTCCCTGCTGTGCGTCGAAGGAGACGACCGTCGTGGACCGGAACACGCGGTCGCCCCGCGTCAGGTCGAGGGTCACCTCGTAGGAGTGGACAGTGAGCAGATCGGCGCGCGTGCGTGCTTCGTGGCGCGTCAGGTTCAGACCGGGCAAGGATCGCCTCCAGGGTGGGATTCGGGTACGGCGCGTGGACTGCACATCACGCGCTTCGTATTCTCTCATTCCGCCCGGCGACGTCGCGCTCCGGACTGCAGGCCCCGGGCACACTAGGCTGGAATCGATCCGCCCTCCGGGGCGGACCTACTCCGCAGCCACCGCCGGTTCCTCCCGGCGCCATCAAAAGGATCAGATCGCCATGCGCGTCCACCTCGCCACCGACCACGCCGGCATGGAGCTGAGCGCCCACCTGTTGTCGCACCTGACCGCGGCGGGTCACGACGTCGTCGACCACGGCCCCGCGGCCTACGATCCGGAGGACGACTACCCCTCCTTCTGCATCGATGCGGCGCAGGCGGTCGTCGCCGACCGGACTGCGGGTACCGAGGCGCTCGGGATAGTCCTCGGCGGTTCCGGGAACGGCGAGCAGATCGCGGCCAACAAGGTGCGGGGTGTGAGGGCGGCTCTCGCCTGGAACCTGGACACCGCGCGCCTCGCGCGCCAGCACAACGACGCGAACGTCGTCGCCGTCGGGGGCCGGCAGCATTCGGTCGAGGAGGCGACGGCGATCATCGACGCGTTCCTGGGGGAACCGTTCAGCGGAGCGGAGCGGCACAGCCGCAGGATCGCGCAGGTGGCGCGCTTCGAGGAATCGGGAAGCGTTGCCTGAGGGCCACTCGGTCCACCGGCTGGCGAATCAATTCGGCTCGGTCTTCGCGGGTGAACAGCTCGCCGTCTCGAGCCCGCAGGGTCGCTTCATCGCGGGTGCCGCCCAGCTCGACGGCGCGACGCTCATCAGTGCCCTGGCCCACGGGAAGCAGATGTTCCTGCGCTTCGACAACGACCGCGTGCTGCGTGTGCACCTCGGTCTGTACGGGGCGTGGAGTTTCGGGGGTGACGAAACCTTCCGAGGTGCTTCGAGCATCGGCGCCCGCCGGAGGGTCGGCGCATCGGAGCAGGGGACCGAGAGCGGCGATCCCGCCGTCGGTGCGGCCTACGGCGGACCACCCGAGCCGGTCGGAGCCGTCCGCGTGCGGCTCGTGTCAGCGCACGGCTGGGCCGACCTCCGCGGACCCACCGCCTGCGAGGTCATCACCACCGCGGGGGAGGAGGTGGCCCGCGCCAAGCTCGGACCGGACCCGTTGCAGCCCGGTTCTGACAGCTCCGTCTTCGTGCGCAAGGTCATGTCGAGCGTCACACCCGTCGGGGTCCAGCTCATGAATCAGGCGGTCGTCGCAGGAATCGGGAACATCTACCGAGCAGAGGTGCTCTTCCTGCAGGGCATCAATCCCTGGCGTCCCGGCAAGCAGGTGCGGGAGGACGAGGCAGCAGGGATGTGGTCCGAGACGGTCCGGCTGATGGAGGACGGCGTCCGTGAAGGACGCATCATCACCACGACGGCGGAAGCCAGGAGCGGCCGGCCCAGACGTTCCGAACCCCATTACGTCTACAAGCGCACCGGGCAGCCGTGTCGGCGTTGCGGCACGCCGATCCTCATCGCCGAGATGGCGGCGAGGAGCGTCTACTGGTGTCCGCTGTGCCAGCAGCGCTGAGGTGTCGCCGTCGGTCCGGCTGCGACCGTTCCGATGCGGCGGTGCCCACCGGCGGGTGACCGATCCGACCTGTTGACGTGCCCGTGCAGGACCAGAGAGGCTCCCCGGAGCCGGTTCGACCGTGCCTCGCTAGTGCGTGGTACCCACCCGGCGGCCGCGAACGAGGGTCGGTGCCATCTCGAGGAACAGATCACGCTGCCCCGGTGCCCAGGGCTCATCGATCGCCCTGCCCCAGAGTGTGGTCAGGAGGGCCGGGTCCTCGACGCGGGCAGCAGGACCGTTCAGGAGGATCGTCCATCCGCTGAACGCCTCCTTGTCGACGTGATCGATCTGGAATGCGGCCCGGTCGAGGTTACTGGTGGCGATGACGCCATCAACGGAGGTACGGAAGTACACGTGGTCGGCCATCACGAAGTAGTTCACGGGCAGGATGTCCAACAGACCGTCGCGGAAGAACCCCAGGCGCCCGGAGGACTGTGTCGTCGCCAGCGCCCAGCACTCCTGCTGCGTGAGGACCGTCGACGTGCGCATGGGCCCGGGGGATTCCCAGAAGGTGTGCCGGTTCGGTGTCGTCATCATCGCGTCCTCTTCCGTGCGTCATCGCGTGGAGCCTGCTGGACTCCACGGTAGCCAGGCGAAAGCCGCGCGATCAGGGTCCAAAGACCCTGATCGGGAGCAGTGATCCCGGCGAGACTTGGAATCACACAGCTCCACAGGAACACGGACGGAACTGCCGATCCCTACGGGTCTCCTCGGGGTGCGGTACGGGCCGGGAACACCGTTGAGACGCGTCGACGAGGAGGACACTGAGGATGAGACACCGGTACTGCAGCACCCGGCGGCAACGAGGCTCGACCCGCAGCCCGGCGACCACATCGACACCGAGGAGAGATCGGCGCTCATGCTGACTGCAGCCCACCCGCACGAGTACCCCGCTCTCCCCTCGACCGACCAGCGGGGCATCCTGGTCGCCGTCCGTGGATCGTCCGTTCTCAATCCCTCCCTCGAGTGGGCGGGTCGTCGAGCACGATCGACCGGCGTTCCCCTCACACTGGCCCATGCGGTTCCCGGTGCGGACCTCATTCCTCCCGGAACGTGCTATGCCGAGGTCGTCGCCGCTGGGCGCGCGCTGCTGCAGTCGGAAGCAACCCGGTTGTCGGCCAAGTTCCCGGCGCTGCGGGTGGGAACGTACCTCCATTGCGGGGATGTCGTCCACGCGTTACTGGGACTCTCGGTCGATGCGAGCATGCTCGTTGTCGGCGCGGACCGGATGAACACCCTCACGGGTGTCTTCCAGGGCTCCGTCGCCGTGGAGATTGCTCTCGGCTCCCTGGCCCCCGTGCTGGTCATCCCGACCGGTCACAGGGAGAACGGTGGTCGGAACGGTATGCCCCAGGGCCACGTAGTGGTCGGCGTCGACGGTTCCGTGGAGGGCAACGCGGCCGTGTCCAGGGCAGCTGCCGAGGCTCACCGTCTGGGAGCGGCACTCCGTGTGGTGGCGGCGGTGAGGCCGGAGGCACCCTTGTCGGAGCGTGAATCCATCGAGACGTCCGCACTGCTGGTGGACATCCGCTCGGCCTACCCGACCCTGACCGTGAACTGGATCGTGGATGTGCTCCGCCCGCCGGCACGGGCTCTCGTCAGGCACAGCCGTGACGCAGCACTGCTGGTGATCGGCCGTCATGGACGCGGTGCGAGGCCGGGGATGGGGCTCGGCTCCGTCACCCACACGCTGCTCCTCCGCCCGCCCTGCCCGATCCTCGTCATGACCGCGGTCGGCGCCGGGTCCGACCACGCGGAAGCCGTCAGCTCCCATCGATCGGAGCAGACGGCAGGTTCGGTGGGAAGGCCCGGCCGCTGATCGACTCGGGCACCAGTCGCATGAACCTGTCCTTCCGCCCGTGCTCCCAGGGATGAAGCGGCAGCTGGACCGAATCGATCAGCTCGGAGGTCACCTCGATCGTCGCTGCGCGTCCCTTGACGACGACGCTCCACACCATGCCGGCAGTCGACCGTTCATCGGTATCGTCACCGGAAACGCCATCGCTCTCCGCCGGATAACGGCCGTCCGCCTCGAACGCGACGAATGACTTCTCCGCCGAACGGGACTTCGTCCCCTCCGCCGTCCTGTACACGATGGTTCCGTGGTCGACGGCGAAGTTGATCGGAAAGATGTCCGGCCGATCGGAAGTACTCACGGCAAGTCGACCCAGGGGCGCCGACCTCAGGAGCGCCCAGCATTCATGAGCCGGAAGTGTCCTCGTGGGGGTCGGTTCGGGATCCATACCATGACACTATGGAGATGCCGCCCAGGCGGCTAGGGTCTAACGGCCCGGGTGGTGACTGAACAGTCAGTGCGCGTGCCGTCGAGTTCCTGACCTGCGCACCATCCACCCGGGGGCTGCACCAAGGCTCCGATCAACGCACTTCGGAGCGTCGAATGGTCATATCAGTAGGGCAATCGCTTCCAGGGACGGTCAACGAGACCCTCGCCGCAGGGACCCCCTCGGGTATCGGCAACCTGCTGGCCGCGTTCGCTGCCATGGCCGACGACATCGATCTGGACACGGTCCTGGAGCGCGTCATCGTCGCTGCCTGCGAACTGGTCGATGCCCGCTACGGGGCGCTGGGGGTCATCGGGCCGGACCAAAAACTCGGCGAGTTCATCACCGTCGGGCTCCTGGATGACCAGATCACCAGGATCAACTCCCTTCCCCAGGGCCACGGCGTTCTGGGCCTGCTGATCAGCGAGCCCTGTCCGCTACGGCTCCAGGATCTGCGGGCCCACGAGCAGGCTGCAGGTTTCCCCGAGCATCATCCCGAGATGACCTCCTTCCTCGGTGCCCCGATCCGTATCCACGGGACCGTCTTCGGGAACATCTACCTCACGGAGAAGAACGGTGGGCAGGATTTCACCGATACGGACGAGGAACTCCTGATCGCCCTCGCGTCCGCTGCCGGCGTCGCGATCCAGAATTCGCGTCTCTTCGACGACTCGACCCGCCGCTCGCGCTGGCTGGAGGGCGGCCTCAACGCAGCCCGTGAGTTGCTCGAACGGACCAGTGACCTTCGTAACGACCTCGACCTCGTCGCTCATCACGCTCTGCACGCTTCCCAGAGTGACATGACGATCGTCCTGCGGGACTTCGGCCACCAGCGCGGCCTCATCTGTGAAGCGGGGGCCGGCGCCAACGCCGACGTGTTCATCGGACAATCAGGAGCGGACAACGCCCTGCTCGACGGTCTGACGGCAGACTCCCCGCCGATCCTGCTGACGCTGGAGGACATCGATCGTCTCCTCCCGGGCGCTCCGCCGGCCACCATCTCCACCGCACTGTGCATCCGCCTGGCCGGGACGGGGGAGCGGCAGTTCCTGCTCTTCGGCCGACCCGCCGAGTTCCCGCCCTTCTCCGACGTCGACCATGAGATGGTGCGCTCCTTCACGTCGCACGTGGCCCTCGCCCTCGAGCTCCTGCGCGTCCACCGGCAACGGGAGCAGGAAGCCGTCTTCGGCGACCGTGACCGGATAGCGCGCGATCTCCACGATCTCGTCATCCAGCGGGTCTTCGCCGCAGGACTGAGCATCCAGAGTCTCCGGAAGTACCTGCCGGACCGGGAACCCCTCGAACGCATCGACACGGTCACCGCCGAGCTCGACGCGACGATCAGGGAGCTCCGGGACACCATCTACTCCCTTCGCTCCGTCCCACAGATCACCCCGAGCTTCACCTCCAGCATCTTCGCGCTCGTGGCCGACGCCTTCGACGGTCACGACCTCCAGCCCGTCGTGCACCTCGCGGGGCCCCTCGACGCGGTGATCGACCCCGAGTGGGCCATCCATGTGCGGGCGGTGCTCTTGGAAGGACTGTCCAATGCACTCCGTCATGCCGGAGCCGAGTCCATCACGATGACGTTGCAGGCGCTCCCGGACCGCCTCGAGCTACGGATCACCGACGACGGGCGTGGATTCGAGCAGGGCACGTTCCGCAGCGGTCTGGCGAACATGCGACGCCGCGCCGAGCTGTGCGGCGGGGTACTCACCATCACCAGCCCGCTCGGCGAAGGCACGGACGTGCTCCTCACCGTCCCTCTGCGGCCTTCGGCCTAGCTGGGCGTGGACCCCAGTGATCTCGTGATGTAGACGGCCGCCTGGGTGCGTCGCTGGAAGCCCAGCTTCGCCAGAAGCGAGGACACGTAGTTCTTGACCGTCTTCTCCGCCAGGAACAGTTCCGCCCCGATCTCGCGGTTGGTCAGGCCGGTGCCGATCAGGCCGAGGACCTTCTTCTCCTGCGACGTCAGTCCCGCCAGCCTCACGTCCTCCTGCGGCGCCTCGTGGAACCCGGCGATGATGCGTTCCTTCAGCCCCGGTTCGAACAATGACTCCCCGGCGGCCGCCCGACGGGCCTTGCCCACCAGGTCGGAGCCGAGGATCTCCTTGAGGATGTAGCCGGATGCACCGGCCAGGACTGCTCCCCGTACCGCCTGGTCGTCGTCGTAGCTGGTCAGGATCACGCAGGAGAGGGAAGGATCGATCGAGCGTACGTCCCTGCACACCTCGATGCCAGTTCCGTCCGGCAGCCTGGCGTCGAGGATCGAGATGTCGGGCGCCAGGGCGGGAATCCGACGGGTTGCTTCCTCGGCAGACCCGGACTCACCGACGATGACACAGCCCTCGGCCTCGAGCAGTTCCCGCACTCCCCGCCGGACCAGCTCGTGGTCGTCGAGGAGGTAAACCGTTACGTCCTTCATCTGATGCTCTTCCCTCGTCGTTCGCATCCTGCCCCCACTGCCGGGGCCGAGTGCCTGACGACACCGGGTACCAGCATGACCTGTCCGCCTCGCGCACGGCAGGGCCTTACGTCCCCTTCCCCTGACCGGCCGAGGTGGGGACGTAAGGCCCTACCCCTTCACGCGTCGACCGGCGATCCTCGAGGGACCAGCATTCCTCCCAGCTAAGGAACCATCATGGTCACACCCTCCGCACCAGTCCGACGCACCATCGTGGTGGGCGTCGACGGTTCGAACTCGTCCGTGGCCGCCCTGCAGCTCGCGGCCGGCCTGGTTCCGCTCGCGGGCAATGTCATCCGTGCGGTCGCCGCCTGGCAGTATCCCCTGGTGTTCGGCCTGTACACGCCCATGGATTGGAACTACGAGGAACTCGCGGGAAAGGCGCTGGATCAGGGACTACTCGATGCCTTCCCGAACGGGTATCCCTGTGAGGTCGAACGGCAGCTGCTGAAGGGCGCTCCTGCAGAGGTCCTCGTTCAGGAGAGCCGCGAAGCATCCATGGTCGTCGTCGGTTCCCGTGGACACGGCGGGTTCAGCGGCCTGCTCCTCGGGTCGGTCAGCTCGGCGGTGGCTGAACGCGCCGCCTGCCCGGTCCTCGTCTCCCATGGCGTGCTGCAGCTGCCCGAGGGTGACGCCGTCCCACTGCCTCCCGTCGAGGTCCGGGCGTGAGCGCCGGGGGGAACGCACGGGACGAGATTCCCGTGAGCACCGCCAAACCGATCGTCGTCGGCTTCGACGGGTCGGACGGCTCACGTCGCGCCGTCCTGTGGGCGGCCCATCACGCGGCAGCCGTGGAGCGCCCTCTCGTCGTCGTGCACTGCTGGATCTGGCCGTTCTTCACCCAGGATCTCGGGCCGGTCTCCGACATCAAGGACAGCGGGCTGCACCGGGCTGCGGAGAAGACGGCAGCCGAGGGCCTCGACCTCGCACGGCAGGCGGAGCCGGAGATCAGTGTGAGCGTCAGGCTCATCACGGGTTTCCCCTCGGAAGTTCTCACCCGGCTCTCCGTGGAAGCCTCGCTGCTCGTCACCGGGACCCGCGGACTCGGTGGGTTCGCAGGGCTGCTCGTGGGTTCGGTCAGCCTCCACCTCGCCGCAGCGGCCTCATGCCCCATCGCAGTGGTGCGTGACGACCGACCGGACGCAGGGGACGTCCTGGTCGCCGTCGACGGCTCACCCGAGAGCGACCGTGCGGTCGTGGCCGCGGCAGAGCTGGCGAAGGTGCTGGACAGTCCGCTCCGCGTGCTGCATGTCAGGCCCTACAGTCGACACGCCCTGGCCGCACTGCCTGAACCGGAGCGTGACCCCGTGGTGCAGCAGGCACTGGATCTGCTCCCCTCCGACACCCAGCTCGTCGTCGAGGACTCCTTCGCCGAACCCTCCGTCCCCGGGGTCATCGTCCACCACGCACGTGGCGCTGCGTGCATGGTCCTCGGCGCGAAGGGCACCAATACGCTCGGTGCCCGCCTGGGCTCCACGGTCCATGCCGTGCTCCATCACGCCCAGGGCAACGTCCTCGTCATC
>JASLBS010000192.1 GCA_030146405.1 Arthrobacter sp. | reverse complement strand
GCCGATCTCCACGGTCATCGCCATCTCCACGTTGCTGATGCGGCCCAGGTTGAGACCGCCGGTCAGCGCCGAGGAGCGCCGGGGCGCCGCTCCGGCCTGGGCGCCGCGCAGCCGGACGGCGAACCAGCCCACGGCCCCGGAAGGACCGCTGAGCCGGAAGACGGATGTCTCGGTATCGGTGAAGAGCGGCAGGGCGTCCTGGATGGCCGGGGCGCCGAGCACGCCGTCGCCGAGGGAGGACGACGCCGCGTCCAGCGCCGACGCCATGACGTCCGCCGGGGAGACCAGCGGCGACAGCGTCCCGGCAGCCGCGATCAACGGCTTGGTGTCGAGCAGGACGACGGCGAGGTCCGCGGAAGCGGTTCCCACGAAGGACGCGACGACGGCGGTCGAGGCACTTGCGGGGGGTACCTCGGCCGCGGCACACAGATCGGCCCTGAGGGGTCCCGGCAGGGGAAGTCGGGCGGCGAGGGAAGCAGCGGCCTCGTGCTCGGCGGTGGTGGTGTTCATGGTGCTGTGTTCTCCTCGGTGGTCACTACTACGCAGGCAAGGCGGGAACCGTTCTGGCCCAGGGCGGCCTCGCCGAGCCGCCTGCCGTTCACGGCGAGCTCGAAGGGACGGTGTTGTGAATGTGCCAGTTTCAGGACATCCCCGACGGCGAGGTCGAGGATGCGGGACGGCAGCACCGGCATCGCGGCGAACTGGACGGAGACCTCCACCGGAACGCACGCGACCTGCTGCTCGATCAGCTCGCGCGCGTCCTCGCCCGTGGCGGTGGGATTCGCTGCCCCGAGCTGCGTGAGCAGGAGCTGGGCGGGGATGGCGACCGTCGCCGGGCAGGAGCGCTCCCCGACACGGATGTCGAACGTGCCGACGATCATCAGCTCGGTGGTGGACGCCGCCTGCGCGAACTGCGAGTTGTACTGGATGGAGTCGATCCCGAGCTGGTGGTCCAGCAGGGAGCCCAGCGAGTAGTGCAGCCCCTCGAGGGCGTCATCCATGAGCCGCCGGATGAGCGCCTGCTCGATCTGGGTGAACTTCCGCTCGCCGGGTGGCACGGTCCCGTGGCCGCCGAGCATCGAGTCGACCCAGTGGAGGCCCGCCGAGGCGGGGAACTGGATCACGGCCTTGCTCGGATGGTCGGGGATCACGCACAGGACCATCGCCGTCGTCGCCGGCAGGGACGCGGCGTACTCGTTGTACGTCTGCATCAGGACCTGCTCGCTGGTGACCTGCGAGATCACGCGGACCTTCGCCGTCAGCTGCGTGCCCCATTGGCGCGCGAACGTCTCGAACGCGAGTTCGAGCACGCGGGAGTGTTCACGCGCGAGCGTGGTGGGCCGACGGAAGTCATAGACATCCACCGCCCTGGCGGGCACAGAGGGCACGCCAAAAGTAAGTTGTTCCTGGACCGTCACGCCAGCGACTATCGGACGGCGACGGCGGAACGTTAGCGAATGCGGGTCAGCTCCCCGCGGCGACGCCCGGGATCAGGGCTCGCACGTTCTCCGGCTCGTTCGAATGCACCACGATGTCCACGCGCCGGTTCAGCTCGAGCTCGGCCTCGCTCGTACCGGGTGCCAGCGGACGCGACTCACCGTAACCGATGGCCGACAGCCGGGGCGCAGGTACTCCTCCCGTGTCGATGAGGTTCCGCACCACGTTCACGGCACGCTCGGTGGAGAGCTCCCAGTCGAGCGGTCGCGGGACGGAGTCGGGCAGCCGCGCTGTATGACCCTCGACGCCCACCTCGTTCGGTATGGACGCCAGGACGGGCCCCACGCTCTCGAGCACGCGCATCGTCTGCTCGGTGAGCTGCGAGCTGTCGGGCAGGAAGAAGGTCTCGGACCCGACCAGCCGGATGGACAGTCCGCGCTCGTCGATCACGTAGCGGACGGCATCGGCGAGGTCGCGCTCGCGGAGCCCGGCGTCGATGCGCTCCTGCAGGGCGCGGAGGTTCTGGACCTCCGCGGCGGCCCGCTCACGGTCCGTCGTCGGCTCGGTGGCGTCCCCGCCCGCCGACGGGGCAGGCGACGGCGTCGGTGCCGTGACCGCTGCGGCACCCGACGCGTCCTCCTGGGTCGCAGGGTCCGCGACCCCGACGGCGGCTCCCCCTGCGAAGGACTCGCCCTCGTCGTTGACGTGCTCCGCCGGGACCACGGTGCCCTCGGCGGTGTCCACCGTCGCCGTCTCCACCGCACCGAACCCGGTGGCGAGCGAGGCCCGCAGCTGCTCGAACTTCTGCTGGTCCACGGAGGACATCGCGTACAGGACGATGAACATGCACATGAGCACGGTGACCATGTCCATGTAGGACGCCATCCAGCGCTCGTCGGGGTGTTCCTCGCCGTGCTCCTCGCCGCGCCGCTTGCGGTGCGGCCGCCTGCTCACGCGGCGGCCTTGCCCTGGGCCGTGGCGGGGTCGGCGTCGTCCTTCGCGCCCTTGCCCTTCGCCGCATCCTTCCCGCTCCTGCCCTGGTCGTGCTGCGGGACCATGGCCTTCAGCCGTTCGCCCAGCAGGCGGGGCTGGCTGCCGGCCTGGACCGCGAGCACACCCTCCATCAGGAGAGTCATGCGGGCGGTCTCGAGCTCACCGAGGCGCTTGATGCGGGTGCCGATGGGAAGCCACAGGAAGTTCGCCGAGAGCAGCCCCCAGAGCGTGGCCACGAAGGCCGCGGCGATCATCGGCCCCAGCTTGTCGGGGCTGGAGAGGTTCTCGAGCACGTGGGTCAGGGACACGACCGTCCCGATGATCCCGACGGTGGGCGCGTAGCCACCGAGGCTGGCGAAGAACTTCGAGGCGGTGCGGTTCGTGTGGGACACCGAATCGATCTCGTCCTCGAGCATCTCGCGCAGCTCCTCGCCGTCGGTGCCGTCGGCGATGTTCTGCAGGGCACCGCGCAGGAACGGGTCCTGGACGCTGTTGGCTTCCTCCTCGAGGGACAGCAGGCCCTCGCTCCTCGCCTTCTCCGCGAGGACCACCACGCTGTCGATCGTGTCCTGCGGTGGCGTGCTCCTGCCCATCATCGCGGCGGGGACGGCCTTCACCGCGACAAGGAAGTCCTTCAGCGTGCCTCCGGCGATGCCGATGGCGATCGTCGCCCCGAACACGAGGATCATGGGTGCCGGGAGCAGCAGCGCCTCGACGCTCGCGTGCTCGAGGGTGATCATCGCGTACAGGGCGCCGAAGGCGACGAGTATGCCGACGATTGTTGCGGGATCCATTTAGGTGTTCCTTGGTCGGAGCTGGACTGGCGTGCCCGGATCGTCAGGGCCGGCAGGCGGACCGGGTTCCGCGCCGGTCCCGGGACGCGCGTCCCGGACGAGGCCGAGCGGACGCTGGACGGCAGGATCTGACGGATCGACGCGTTCGACGGAGAGGAACCGGGCCAGGGAGATGATGCGCGCACGGTAGGCGGCGATGAGTTCGATCACCTCGTCGAGGGACTCGGTGACGATGTACTTCACGCCGTCCACCATCACGAGGGTGGTGTCGGGATTCTCATGGATGCGCTCGATGAGATCCGGGTTCACCGCGAACTGGCTCTCGTTGAGCCGGGTCACCACGATCATCGGCCATCCTGGGGTCGGGACGCCCCGGCGGGGCCTCTTCCCACCACTGTCGGCAGGCACGGCGGATCCGTAAGAGGCGGCGGCCCGCGCCCGGGCAGGCCTCGAGGGTGGACAGTCCTGCCGGGCACCGCGCCCTGGTAGGTCACGGTGCCCGGGAGGGGGCCTAGCGCTTGAGGTTCGCCAGTTCCTGGAGCACCTCGTCCGACGTCGTGATGATGCGGGCGTTGGCCTGGAATCCGCGCTGGGCGACGATCAGGTTCGTGAACTCCTGCGAGAGGTCGACGTTCGACATCTCGAGGGTGCCTGCGTCCAGGGAGCCGAGGCCGTTGGCCCCGGCCGCGCCGATCTGTGCTGCTCCCGAGTTCGCCGTCGCGCGGTAGGACGATCCACCCGCCTTCTCCAGGCCCGTGGGGTTCACGAACCCCGCGAGCGCCACGCGGCCCAGTGGCTGGCGGCTGCCGTTGCTGAAGGCGCCCACGAGGGTGCCGTCCGCAGCGACGCTGAAGGACTCCAGCGTGCCCGCCGTCCGTCCGTTGCGCTCCGAGATGGAGACGGTCTTGAGCTGGGCGGCGCCCGAGACCCCCGAGAGGTCCACGGCGATGCCTCCCACCCTGACCGACGAACCGGCCGCGGCCTGGCCGTTCGGGAGCAGGAGCTGGGTGGTGCCCGCAGCCCCGTTCGCGTCCCTGCCCGCCACGTTCCAGCCGGTCGTGGAGCGGGTGAAGGTGAGCGAGAGGTTGCGCGCCGCGCCGTCCGCCCCGTACACCTCGACCTCCTGCAGGATCTCGGTGCCCACGGCGGCATCCGCGGGCAGGTTGCCCGTGACGCGCGCCGTCGTCGTCGCCTGCGCCTCCGAGAGCGCACCCTTGGGCATCCGGAGGTCACCGGTCACCCCGCCCTGCTGGATGACGCCGTTGACGGCGGGCCAGCCCTGAACGAGCGAGCCATCGGGTGTGACGAGCCGGCCCTCGGCATCGGGGGTGAAGGCGCCGGCCCGCGTGTAGAGGGTCTCGCCGCCGAGTCGCGTGATGAAGAACCCGTCACCGTTGATCATCATGTCCGTGGCGCGCCCGGTGGCCTGGGCGGAACCCTGCGAGAAGTTGGTGACGACACCCGCCACCTGCACACCCAGACCCACCTGGGCGGGGTTGGTGCCGCCGAGCGCTTCCTGCGGTGCTCCCGCACCCTGGGTCATCTGGGAGAGCGTGTCCTGGAACTGCGTGGCAGAGGCCTTGAAGCCGGTCGTGTTGACGTTGGCGATGTTGTTGCCGGTGACGTCGAGCATGGTCTGGTGGGAGCGGAGCCCCGAGATGCCGGAGTAGAGCGAGCGAAGCATGGTGGTGCCTTTCGGTGCGGAGGGCTGATCAGGAGGTCTGGTGCGGGGTCATGAAGCTGGTGCGG
>JASLBS010000137.1 GCA_030146405.1 Arthrobacter sp. | reverse complement strand
CAGAACGGGGACGTCCAGCGTGGATTATCCAGAGGATGAAGAGCGGCAACGCTGCCTGATAGAGGCTGCGATGACGGCCGCCGCTTTCCTGCTCGTCGATGTCTGGCGCCGCTACTTCGAGACCGGTGGCCACGCCGACCTCTTCGAGCTCGAGGCCTACCTCAACGGCCTCATGCCCCTGCCGGTGGAGGAATGCAACCTCCTCGCCCACGCCGTCAATGACCTCATCGACGAGGAACCTCCCCTGCCGCGGGCTCCCTACCGGCAGCCCGGAGGCCAGCCCGGCCATCCTTCCGCTGAGGCCGGGCTCGGGAGGGCTCCTGACCAGATCAGGGAATGGTTGTGGCCTTTCCCGGGGTCCTCCTCCCCCGACTAGGACCCTCTCGACGCTCCAGCCAGGCTCATGAGGGCGATACTCGCAGTGCCACGCCGCGTCACGAGTGGAGTCCGCGTCAGATGTCGAGGATGGTGTTGTGGGCGTGGTCGGCGGGTGGGAGGTCCCTGGTGTCCAGGTCCTCCATGAGGTGGATCGCTGCGAACTGTGGTGGTTTGACGCGGCCTGCGTCGTCGAACACCCGGTAGGTCCGCCGTAGCCGCCCTTCCGGGTAGTGGGGGTAGGTGAAGCTGACCTCGACCAGGGTGGTGGGCCACTCACCGATGACGTCGATGCGACTGTCATCGAGGTCGTCGGAGAGCGGCGTCGTAGCTCCTGTAGGTGCTGTCCAGTACGTGTCGAGGTTCATGAACTCGGCGGTGACGGCATCGATCGCTGCTTGCCTCTGATCAGCAGGTAGGTCCACCCGCGCCCAGGACAGACGAGGGTCCTCCGGACTGAGGGGATACCTAGCAGGTTCCTCGTCCCGTGATCTTCCGTGCAGGTCGTCCTCTTCGACGGAGATGGGCCGGTGCTCGTCGATCCGGAGGATCGGGGGGAGGATGCCGGCAGGTAGGTCGACCTGGACGTAGCGGTAGGTGTAGGACGCGCCGCCGTAGCCGTCGTGGAGTGCGTCCGGGGCGCCGGCGTAGACCACCAGGTGTGGAGTGGACGCGTCCTCGCGGACAGCTGCGGGCACCCGATCCACGGTCATCGTGTGCGTTCCTCCGTTCGCATCCAGGACCAGGAGGGTCCGGTCGGTGAGCCAGTCCGCTTCGGTCTCGATGTTCGCGTCCCCGCGCCCGACCGCGAGCCACAGACCGTGCCGGGTCGCCCCGAGGCACCCGACCTGGACAAGGTCGATGAACCGGGTCAGCTTCCCCGCGGTGGAGATATGCAGTGCGGTCGTCGCGTCCTGCGACGACCGATCGTCGTCTCGTTCCATGGGTGTGTAGAGAATCCACGCACCATCAGGGGCCGCCACGACCCTGGTGGTCGGACTGATCATCCCGACGGGAAGATCAGGCCAGGTGACTACATGGTCCGGTTCCCCGCTGCGCAGAACGATCGCAATCGGTTCAGTGAGGCTCACGCGAATGAGTGCTTGCGTGGCAGGAACCTCCTGCCACCCTGCGATCTCGTGCGTCATGCGGTAAGTGTCGCAGTCTAAATGCAACCGGTGAAGCCCGACCACGGATGAGTCCCGCGACCCTGCGTGCCGCCCGAGCCAGGGCGGCGACGTCATGAGGTGCCGGGTAGGGGTTCCACGGCAGAAGGCCGACCAGCATCACGAGTAGCCCACCGCCTGCGAGGCAGGCCATGGCCGCTTCCTGGCCGCGGCGTCGTGGTGGAGCGGAGGGGTCAGACCTGGGGCTTCAGGCCCGCCGCCTCGATGGCCGTCGACGCGGCGGTCTCGTCATTGTCGGAGCTGTCACCGCTGATGCCGACGGCCCCCAGGAGCGCACCCGCGTCGTCGCGGACCAGCACGCCGCCGGGCACGGGGATGAGGCGCCCGCCGAGGGTGGCACTCGCGGCAGCGATGAAATAGGCCTGCTGCTCGGCCCGCTCCATGATGGACCGGGACCCCATCCCGAGCGCCAACGCCCCGTACGCCTTGCCGTGCGCTATCTCGAACCGGTTGTTCGAGGCGCCGTCCTGCCGGGCAGCAGCGGTGACATGGCCACCGGCGTCGAGCACGACGACGGTGAGCGGCTTGAAACCGAGCTGCCGGCCCGTTTCCAGTGCGTCGGTGATGATCGATTGGGCGGTTGCCAGTGTCAGGGTCATGATGGTGTCCTCGTCCTGCTCTGAAGGGTCTGCTTGTGCATGGCTCGGCGCCTGTGCAGGATCGGTTCGGTGTATCCCGCCGGCTGCGCGGCGCCCTCGAGCACGAGTTCGCGGGCCGCGAGGAAGGCCTCGGTGTCGAAGGCGGGGGCCATGGGCGTGTAATCGGTATCCGCTGCATTCTGCTCGTCGACCACCGCTGCCATACGCCGCAGCGAGGCCTCGACCTCCTCCTCGCTGACGATGCCGTGCAGCAACCAGTTCGCCACGTGCTGCGAACTGATCCGGCAGGTAGCACGGTCCTCCATGAGCGCCGTGCCGTGGATGTCGGGGACCTTCGAGCATCCGACGCCGTCATTCACCCAGCGCACGATGTATCCGAGCGTGCTCTGGATGTTGTTGTCGAGCTCATTGCGACGGTCGTCGGCAGTCCACGCGCCCGGATCGCCGATCGGGATGGTGAGGAGCTGGTGCCGGGTGGACCGGCGCGTACCGGCGAGGGCGGACTGGCGCTCGTCGACATCGACCTGGTGGTAGTGCATGGCATGCAGGGTCGCCGCCGTCGGCGAGGGGACCCAGGCGCAGTCCGCCCCCGCGAGCGGGTGTGCCACCTTCTGGGAGAGCATGTCGGCCATGTTGTCAGGTGCGGCCCACATGCCTTTCCCGATCTGGGCCCGACCGGCGAATCCGCACTCGAGCCCGATGTCGACGTTCGCGTCCTCGTACGCGGAGATCCAGCTGGAATCGCGCATGTCGGCCTTGCGGACCATGGGGCCGGCGAGCATGGAGGTGTGGATCTCGTCGCCCGTCCGGTCGAGGAAGCCGGTGTTGATGAAGGCCACGCGATCCCGCGCCTCCCAGATGCACGCCTTGAGGTTGGCGGACGTGCGGCGCTCCTCGTCCATGATGCCGATCTTCAGGGTGAGCGGTTCGAGCCCGAGGACGGGTTCGACGGCGGCGAGCAGGGCGCAGGCGACGGCGACCTCGTGGGGTCCGTGCATCTTCGGCTTGACGATGTACACCGATCCGGCACGCGAGTTGTGCCCCGCGTGCGGGCCCCGCAGGTCGTGGACGGAGCCGAGCCCGGTGAACAGGGCGTCGAGGATCTCCTCGGGTACCGGATCTCCGGCAGGATCGAGCACGGCATCGCTGGTCATCAGGTGGCCTACCTGGCGGATGAGCAGCAGCGAGCGCCCGGGCAGCGTGAGCTCCGAACCGTCGGGCGCGGTGTAGACGCGGTCCGCGTTCAGCCGGCGCGTGTAGCTTCCAGAACCCGTGGCGATCTGGGCGGTCAGGGTTCCCTGCATGAGGTGCAGCCAGTTGCGGTAGCCGGCTACCTTGTCCCCTGCGTCGACCGCCGCGACCGAGTCCTCGAGATCCATGATGGTGGTGGTCGCCGACTCCAGCACCAGGTCCTTCACCCCGGCAGGGTCACCCGACCCGATGGTGTGGCTGCGGTCGATCTGGATCTCCGCATGCAGGCCGTGGTGCACGAGCAGCACGGACGCGAGCGCATCCTCGGAGCCCAGGTAGCCCCTGAACTGCGCTGCGTCGACCAGTCCGAGTGTGCCGGCAGGAGCCTCCGCGAGCAGGGAGCCGGCTGTGATCCGGTACGCGGTGACATCGGCGTGGGATCCACCGGCCAGCGGGAAGTACTCGTCCAGGAACTCCCGGCTGCGCGCGACGACGGCGGCACCCCGCACCGGGTTGTAGGCGGACGTCCTCCCGCGCCCCTCACCCTCGTCGATGGCGTCGGTGCCGTAGAGGGCGTCGTAGAGGGAGCCCCAGCGGGCATTCGCGGCGTTGGCCGCGAAACGGGCGTTGAGCAGCGGGACCACCAGCTGGGGGCCCGACACGTTCCCGATCTCGGGATCGACCCGCTCGGTACCGATGGTGAAGTCCCCGGGTTCATCGACCAGGTAACCGATCGAGTGGAGGAAGTCCTCGTAGGCCTCAGGATCGGGACGCTCGGAGCCGAGGGCGCGGTGGTAGTCGTCGATCTGTTCCTGCATCCTGTCCCGCGTCGCCAACAAATCCCGCACGCGAGGGGAGAACCCGGCGATGAGCGCTGCGGCGCCCGCCCAGAATGCCTCGGTATCGATACCCGTGCCGGGAAGCGCTTCGTCCCGGACGAAGGCATGGAGCTCGTCGGCGACCCTGAGGCCGTTGGTCTCCACGTACTGCGGCATGGCGCCCACCCTTATCCATTTTCATCATGCGGAAAGAAAATATCAGTGGGTAAAATTTATCGATCGTGCAGCACGCTGTCAATGCCGATGCGGCCCGCGCGGCCGAGACTCACGGGTCGAGCTAGCGCGGCGACGCCACCCTGCCCAGCGCCGACGGCCACCAGATCCTCGGCCCGATGTCGTATGCGAGGGCCGGGATGAGCAGAGAACGGACGAGCACGGTATCGAGCAGGACTCCGAAAGCCACGATGAAGGCGATCTGAGCGAGGAACAGGATCGGGATGACCCCGAGGGCTGCGAAGGTCGCGGCCAGGACGACACCGGCCGAGGTGATGACCCCACCCGTGACCCCCAGTCCTCGAAGGATGCCCGGCCTCGTCCCGATGAGCAGGGATTCCTCACGCACCCGCGTCATCAGGAAGATGTTGTAGTCGACGCCGAGCGCCACGAGGAACACGAAGGCGAAGAGCGGTACGGAGGCATCCGCGCCCTCGAATCCGAAGATCCCGTTGAACACCAGCGCAGAGACACCGAGGGCGGTCGCGTTGGACAGCGCGACACTGGCCACGAGGAGGACGGGCGCCAGGATCGAACGCAGCAGGATGACCAGCACCACGAGGATGACGATCAGCACGATCGGGATGATCTTCACGAGGTCCGCGAGCGCGGTGTCGTTGGTGTCGATCGCCACCGCCGTCACCCCGCCGACGAGCGCGTCCGGGCTGGCACCGTCGAGGGCGGTCCGCAGGTCGCGCACCACATCCTCCGCGCGGTCGGAGTCGGCCTGGTACTCGAGTGTCCCGCTGATGAGTACACGTCCGCCCTCGACGAGTGGGGCGCCGCTCGGATCCGTTGTCAGCGCGGCCTGGGAGATGCCCTCCTGCGCGGTGACGACGTCCAGCGCGGCGTCCTGATCGGCTTCCGGCACCACCACGTAGACCGGGCTTCCGGACCCGGCGTCGAAGTGTCGTCCGAGGGC
>JASLBS010000043.1 GCA_030146405.1 Arthrobacter sp. | reverse complement strand
TGAAGGCCAGCACGATCGACCGGCCGGACTCGATGGCCATGTTGAGGATGCGGACGTCCTGCTCGCTGAGGATCTCGTCCACGGCGAGGAGCACGACGGCGACCTCCGCCTTCTCGAGCGCGGACTGCGTGCGCAGCGATGCGTAGTAGTCGGCGCCCTGCTGCATGTGCACGCGGCGTCGGATGCCGGCGGTGTCCACGAAGCGCCACGTGCGCCCGCCGAGCTCGATCATCTCGTCCACGGGATCGCGCGTGGTCCCGGCGAGCGGGTCCACCACCACGCGATCGGAGCCGGCCAGCTTGTTCAGCAGGGATGACTTGCCCACGTTCGGCCGGCCGATGAGGGCCACGCGGCGAGGACCGCCCGAGCGCTCGATCCCGCCGTGCTCGGAGAACTCGGGGAGGGTCTCCACCACCTTGTCCAGCATGTCACCGGTACCCCGCCCGTGCAGGGCGGACACCGGCCAGGGCTGCCCGAAACCCAGACCCCACAGGGCGGAGGCGTCGGCCTCGTTCTGGATGTCGTCCACCTTGTTGGCCACGAGGATGACGGGCTTCTTCTTGCGGCGCAGCATGCGCACCACGGCCTCGTCGGTCGCGGTGGCACCGACGGTCGCGTCGACCACGAGGAGCACGGCGTCCGCCATGTCCACGGCGATCTCCGCCTGGTCGGCCACGCGTGCATTGATGCCCTTGGCGTCCTGCTCCCAACCACCGGTGTCCACGAGCGTGAAGTTGTGGCCGGTCCACTGCGCGGGGTAGGACACCCGGTCACGCGTGACACCGGGGGTGTCCTCCACCACGGCCTCGCGGCGACCGAGGATGCGGTTCACCAGCGTCGACTTGCCCACGTTGGGTCGCCCGACGATGGCGAGCACCGGGTTGAGCCGGCCCTCCGCCTCGTCGTCGTAGTCCTCGTCCTGCCGCGCGAGGAGTGCGGCGTCCTCGTCGTCGAGCTCGTAGTCATCGAGTCCGGCGCGCAGGGAGGCTGCACGCTGCTCCGCGTCGGCGTCGTCGAGGGTCTCGAGCATCTCGTCCACCTGGTCTGTGCCGGCGGGCTCGTAGTCCTCATCGCTCGGCTGGCCTGCGGAGGATGCGTTCGGCGAAAGATTCTCGCTCATCTGGGTTTCCTTCGGTTGGTGTGTACCGTCTCCCGACGGTGATCCTGGTGGGCTCGCGCCCGAAACGTGGTGGGTGGTCCGGCTAGTGCGCCACGGTGCGCACGATCCCGAGGACGGCGTTGACGGTCTGTTCGAAATCCAGGTCCGACGAGTCGAGCGTGACCACGCCGTCGGCCGCCTGCTGGAACTCGACCACGGCGGAGTCCCGCGCGTCCCGCTCCAGCACCTGCTGCTTGAGCTGTGCGTCGCTCTGCGTCCCGCCGAGCTGATCGCCACGGCGGCGCAGGCGCGCCTCCTCACTGGCGGTCAGCAGGATCCGCACCTCGGCGTCGGGCGCGACGACGGTGGTGATGTCCCGCCCCTCGGCGACGATCCGGTGCCCCGCACCCGCGATCAGGCCGCGCTGGCGGCGGATGAGTTCCGCGCGGGCGCCCATGGTGGTGGCGACAGCGCTCACCGCGGCCGAGATGTGCGGGGCACGGATGGCCGTCGTGACGTCCTCGCCCGCCACCGTCACGGCCTCGCGGTCGGGACTGGTGCTGATGAACAGTTCGACAGCCCGCGTCGCGGCCTCCACGGCCATCCGGTCCTCCAGATCGATGCCGGCCCCGAGGCAGTGGAGCGTGACCGCCCGGTACATGGCGCCGGTGTCCAGGTACGCGGCGCGCAGCCGTCGGGCCACCTCGCGGCTGACACTCGACTTGCCGGAGCCGGACGGGCCGTCGATCGCCACCACGAGCGACTTCCCGAGGCGGAAGCCGGACAACGACGCCGGTGTGTCCACGGTGGAGATCCGTCCCGCTGCGGAGGGTGCCGGGTCGCGGCGCTGGGGGTCTCCTGCTGGTATCCGGTTCACTGCACTACCTTCCAGCCCCGCTGCGTGAGGGACTCCGTCAGTTCCTTGTACTTGCCCGGCAGTACGGAGAGTTCGGCCAGGCCGAGCTGCCGGCCCGGCGAATGTTCCAACCGGAAATCCTCCACGTTGATCCCCGTGTCACCGATCTCCGTGAGGAGCATCGCGATCTGGCCCGGGACGTCGTCCACGAGCACGGTGAGGCGTGCGAAGGAGTTGGGCGGAGTGCCGTGCTTGCCCGGGACGCGGGCGTGACCCGCGTTCCCCTCGGCCATGAGCTGCGCCATGTCCAGCCGCGCGCCATCGGCTCCCGGGTCCTCGAGCGTCGTGATGAGCCGGTCGAGGTCCTCACGGACGCCGTGGAGGATCTCCACGAGGCGTCCGGCGTTGGCGGAGAGGATCTGTACCCACAGGCGGGGATCACTTGCGGCGATCCGCGTGACGTCACGGAGACCGTTTCCAGCGAGCGAGAGGGCGCGCACCGGTGATTCCAGGAGTCTGCTGGCCACCAGTGAGGACATCACCTGGGGAAGGTGCGAGATGAGCGCGACGGCCTCGTCGTGCTCGTCCGCTGACATGCGGGCGGGTACCGCGCCGAGGTCGACGGCGAGCGACTCGGCGAGCAGCACGGCCTCCGGCGCGCTGTCGGCGTGAGCGCACAGCACCCAGGGCGCCCCGGTGAACAGTTCACCCCGGGCCGCGACCGGCCCGGACTTCTCCCGGCCGGCCATCGGGTGCGTGCCCACGTAGCGGGACAGGTGCCCGACGACGTCGGGCATCCTGGTGAGCTCCTGCAGCACCGCTTCCTTGACGCTGCAGATGTCCACCACGACGGCGTCGGGATACGTCCGCAGGGCGTCCGCGACCACCCGCGCCGTGACCTCGGGCGGCGTCGCCACCACCACCAGTTCCGGCAGGAGCTCCCCCGCACCGGGCGGCCCGCTCAGGAGACGCCCGGCACCGATGTCACGGGCCACGGCCTCCGTGGAGGGTGAGTTGTCGGACAGCACGACGTCGAGCCCTCGCGTGCGGAGGCCCAGCCCGATGCTGGCACCCAGCAGACCCGCCCCGATCACCAGGACGGGGCCGGCGAGGTGCGTTCCGTACTCCGTGCGCGCTGCCATGGGTTAGAGGCCCACCGAAGCCAGCAGGTGCCCGACCTCCTGGCGCCCGAGCACACGGATGCTGCCCTGCCGCTGGTCACCGACCCGGATGGGTCCCACCTGTGTCCGGACGAGGCGCTCGACGGGATGCCCGACGGCGTCGAAGAGCCTGCGTACCACGCGGTTGCGGCCGGAGTGGAGGACGACCTCCACGAGGATGTGACCGGGGGTCGAGTCGACGAGCTTGAAGGAATCGACCTGCGCGACGCCGTCCTCGAGCTCGATACCCTCCTTCATCTTGGCTCCGATACCCTGCGCCATGGGTCCCCGGACCTGGACGAGGTAGGTCTTGGGCACCTCGTACGACGGGTGTGTCAACCGGTTGGTGAGTTCGCCGTCATTGGTCAGGAGGAGCAGGCCCTCGGTCTCGGCGTCGAGGCGGCCCACGTGGAACAGGCGCTCGCTCTTGTCCTTGTTCTTGAGGAAGTCACTGATGCAGCGACGACCCTCCGGGTCCTCCATGGTGGAGACGACGCCTCGGGGCTTGTTGAAGACGTAGTACTTCAGGTGCTCGTTGAGCTGAAGGCGGATTCCGTCCACGTGGATGGCCACCTGCTCGGGGTCCACGCGGACACCGAGCTCGGTGACGACGGTGCCGTCGACCTCCACGCGTCCGTCGAGGATCATGTCCTCGCAGACGCGGCGGGATGCGACGCCGGCGAGGGCCATGACCTTCTGGAGTCGGACACCCTCGGGATTGTGGACGTCGATCTCGTCCGCGGGGCGGCTCGAACGCTTGGGCCTCGGGGGGCGGATCGGGCCGAGGTTCTGGCCGAAGCGCTCACGACCGAAGGCCTTCGCCCCGGCCGGCTTCTTCCGCTGACCGTCCTGGCCACCCGAGCGGGATCCTGGTTTCGCAGCGGCGCCGGGACGCCCGGGCTTTCCTCCCGCGCGTCCTCCCGAGGCCGCACCGAAGCGGCTCGAGGGAGTACCGGCAGAAGGCCTGCCCGCCGCGGAACGTGCACGACCCTCGCTGGAGTCGCGGCGATCGCCTCCGGTGGACGAGGGGCGGCCCTCGGAGGATCGTCCCTCGAAGCTGCTGCGTCCGCCGTCCCGGCTTCCGCGGTCCTCGAAGGAGCGGCCCTGGGAGGTGCGGTCACCGCGCCCCTCGGACGAGCGTCCCTCGGCTGAGCTCCCGCGTTCCGGGAAGGACCGCTTCGCACCGCCCTGCCCTGCTCCGCCCCGCGGTGAGGGCTTCCGGCCACGGCCAGCGTCGGACGAGCGGCCGGCAGCCCCGCCACGGCGGGGCGTGTTGCGTCCGGAACCGGATCCTGGCTGTTGCGTCATGTGGGAAGTCCTTCGTGTCGGTCAAGCTCAATACGTCGTTTCGTCATACTCCCCGAGGCTCTCGAGTCCCGGCAGGTGGGGAGCTATCCGGGGCAGTTCGTCGACGCTGCCCAAACCCAATCTTTCCAGAAACAGGGTGGTGGTCCCATAGAGGACAGCGCCGGTCTCCGGATCGTTCTCCGATTCCACGATCAGTCCACGCTGCAGGAGCGTGCGGACCACGGAATCGACGTTGACGCCACGAATGGCTGATACCCGGGCACGGGACACGGGTTGGCGATACGCGATGACCGTCAATGTCTCGAGTGCTGCTTGCGAGAGCCGGGCAGTCTGGCCGTCGAGCACGAAGTCTGCAACGACGGACGCGAAGTGCTTCCGGGAGAAGATACGCCATCCGCCGGCGATGCTGCGCAGCTCGAAACCGCGCGGGGAGGAGGGCTCGGTGCTCTGGAGACCGATACCAGTATAGCCGTCGTACTCGCGCTGCAGTTCCTGCAGTACGGCGAGGACCTCCACCGACGGCCGATCCAGCACTGCCGCGAGCTGCTGATCGGTGACCGGGCGGTCCGCGACCATGAGGATTGCCTCCACCGCCCCCCGGAACCCGCCCGGCAGATCGTCGATCCCTGGGTGCGGCACGTCGGGCTGCGGCACGTCGGCCGCCTCGGACGGGTCAAGCATCCTGCACTCCTTCAGCTCCCTGGGTGCCACGTTCGTCGTCCGTCGAACCACCCTCCCCCGCACCGGAGCCGATCGCGGCCTGCTCCGGGCCCTCGCCGTCGTTCGTGAGAAGTTCAGCGGTCCAGCGCGCGTCCTCCGCATTCCACCGCACGACGAGCTCGGAGAGGGGTGCCGCCTGATCGAAGGAGATCGCGCCGTCGCGGAACAGGTCGAGGAGGGCCAGGAAACGTACCACGAGGACAAGCCGTGAGGCCGCGTCCTCCGTCAGTTGCCGGAAGGACAGCGGGCCCCTGGTTCTGAGCAGGTCCTGGAGCACCAGGGCCTGCTCGCGCACGCTGACCGCCGGAGCATGGAGGTGTTCGATACCGACCGACGTCGGCCGCTCCTGTCGCGGCGCCAGCACCTTGACCGCGAGCGCCGCGAACTCCTCGGGTGAGTGCCTCCAGACGAGCTCGGGCAGGATGTGCGTGAACTCCGGCTCGAGTGCCACATCGCGGGGAAACCGGGCACCCTCCTCCTCCAGGCGGGTCGCCAGCTGCCGGGCCATCTCCTTGAAGGCCCGGTACTGCAGCAGCCGGGCGAACAGGAGGTCCCTCGCTTCGAGGAGCGCGATGTCGTCCTCGTTCTCGACGGCACCGGCAGGCAGGAGCCTCGCGGCCTTCAGATCCAGGAGTGTGGCAGCCACCACGAGGAACTCACTCGCCTCGTCGAGTCTCCAGTGGCCGTCCGCGGTCCGCGCACGGCGGATGTAGGCGATGAACTCGTCGGTCACCTGGGCGAGGGCTATCTCGGTGATGTCGAGTTCGCGTCGCGAGATGAGGTTCAGCAGTAGTTCGAACGGACCGTTGAAGTTGGTCAGCTGGACCTCGAAGGTGGTGCGGCCGCCGGTCACGCCCGCGGTGCCCTCCACCGAGCTGTCCATTCAGCTGGACCGGACGGATCGAAGGACTGGCGGCACTAGGGCGCCCCACCCCTGCTGATCAGTTCCTTCGCCAGCCGGCGATACGCGTCGGCGCCCGAGTGGTTCGCCGCGTAGGACGTGATGGGCTCTGCCGCCACCGTGGCGTCCGCGAACTTGATGGTCCTCTTGATCACTGTCTCGAACACCTTGTCGCCGAAAGCTTCCACGAGGCGCGCGATGACCTCCCTGCTGTGGAGGGTCCGCGCGTCGTACATGGTGGCGAGGACGCCGTCGATCTGCAGACGCGGGTTGAGCCGGTCCTGCACCTTCTCGATGGTTTCCACGAGCAGGGCGACGGCGCGCAGAGCGAAGAACTCGCAGATCAGCGGGATGATCACGCCGTGCGCGGCCGTCAGGGCGTTGACGGTGAGGAGGCCGAGCGAGGGCTGGCAGTCGATGAGGATGACGTCGTAGTCGTCGGACACCTTGCGGAGCGCACGGTCGAGCACCTGCTCGCGGGCCACCTCGTTGACCAGCTGCACTTCGGCGGCAGACAGGTCGATGTTGGCAGGCAGGAGATCGATGTTGTCGATCGCCGTGTGCTGGATGGCGTCATGGATGCTCACCTTACGGTCCATGAGCACGTTGTAGACGGTGACGTCGAGCTCGTGGGGATTGGTGCCGAGACCCGCGGACAGCGCACCCTGCGGATCGAAGTCGACGAGGAGTACCTTGCGCCCGGCCTCGGCGAGCGCGGCTCCCAGGTTGATGGTGGACGTCGTCTTGCCCACGCCGCCCTTCTGGTTCACCATGGCGATCACCCTCGCGGGGCCGTGCGAATCTAACACCCTGGGCTCGGGGAACTCCGTGACAGGGCGTCCGGTGGGGCCGAATCCCGCGTCCGCTGCGCCGGGCAGACCTGTGGAACCCTCTTCACTGCTCACGTATTTTTCCACGCTTTCCGTTCGAATCGGTGCAGGCCGTCCGTCACTCCGCCCCGGTCGGCATTTCTCATGGTCAACGGTACAACGGTTGCGGGAGCGCCTGTCGCGCCGGAGCTCCGGAGCCGCGAGCCTTGATCCTCAGGCTGAGGTCGAACGTTCAGCCGTCCCTGCCCGGTGCGGGAAAGCTTCCGGAGACCTCGCACGACGGGGGCGCTGGAGCGGACCAGCTTCCGGACCACGACCGCAGCGGTGCCGGGCCCGGACCGGCGCCGCTGCTCATCAGCCCATCGGGATCCTCTCCGCCTCGTAATTCGACCTCATTGCTCGACCTCGTTGTACGACCTCATCGCCGTACTCCCTTCGCCCTTTTTGTATACACAGCACTGCATCATTACCGCCAGGATCGGCTCGTCGCTTGTGCGCCTCGCTACCAGTGCATACATTGGAAGGGAACCGGTCACCCTCAGGATCAGTCGAGGACGCCGATGACCATGGACGGGAGGCACCATGCGCGCGAGCGACCGCGCCTACGCAACCCTCCGCTCGGACATCGTGGAGTGGCGGCTCTCCCCCGGGGACGTGCTGGCCGAGGTGGAGCAGTCCGCCCGGCTCGGCGTCTCGAGGACACCGCTGCGCGAAGCCCTCTCACGCCTGGTCGCCGATGGCCTCGCCACTGCCCATCCGGGCCGAGGCGTGGTGGTCTCAGCGATCTCCCTGGACGCCGTCGGCGACCTGTTCGACGCCCGGCTCCCCCTCGAGTGTGCTGCCGTCCGGCTGGCCGCCCACCGCGGTGATCCTGCGACCTTCACCGCGCTCGCCGGGGAGTTCGGCTCGGCCGGACACCTCATCGAGCGCGGCGACGACCACCAGTCCGGTTACTACGCCTTAGTGTCCCGACTCGACGAGGAGATCGACGCAGCAGCCCGGAACCCCTACCTCCACCAGGCCCGGAAGACCCTCCGCACGCACCTCGCGCGGGTCCGCAGGCTCGCCCGCGACAACCCCGACCGGCTCCTCGCGTCGGCGCGCGAGCACGAGCAGATCGCCGCCGCACTAAGCGCCGGCAATGCGGATCTCGCGGAAGCATCGATGCGCGTCCACCTGCACAACAGCCTTCAGCACCTGCTCACCCCGCATCCAGGCGCGTCCAACCACTGAGAGAACGAGGAACACCATGGTCGAACTCCATCCCGTCCGCGTCCACCGCAGCGAGGAGAACCTGCCCAGGGAGGGACAGCTCGCGTGGAAGATCGCGCAGGTGGCCGTCGACCCCGTCGCGGTGACCCCGGAGGTCAGGGACATGGTGATCAACCGGATCATCGACAACGCATCCGTGGCGATCGCGTCGCTCAACCGCGCACCCGTCGTCGCGGCCCGTGCGCAGGCTGCGAGCCACCCGGTGTCCGCCCATGGCTCGGGTGCGTCGGTGTTCGGGGTCGATACCCCCGTGTCCGCCGAATGGGCGGCGTGGGCCAACGGCGTGGCGGTCCGGGAGCTCGACTACCACGACACATTCCTGGCGGCCGACTACTCGCACCCGGGTGACAACATCCCGCCCGTCCTCGCCGCGGCTCAGCACACCGGCGCCTCCGGCCACGACCTCGTACGTGCGATCACGACCGGTTACGAGATCCAGGTGGACCTCGTGAAGGCGATCTGCCTCCACGAGCACAAGATCGACCATGTGGCCCACCTCGGCCCCTCGGCCGCTGCCGGCATCGGCACGCTGCTGGGACTGGACGCGGAGGTGATCTTCCACGCCGTGGGGCAGGCGCTGCACACCACCACGGCCACGCGGCAGTCGCGCAAGGGCGAGATCTCCACCTGGAAGGCCCACGCCCCTGCCTTCGCCGGCAAGATGGCCGTGGAGGCAGTGGACCGGGCGATGCGCCGACAGACATCACCGACCCCGATCTACGAGGGTGAGGACGGCGTCATCGCGTGGCTGCTCGACGGCCCGGACGCGTCCTACGGGGTACCCCTGCCGGCCGCAGGTGAGGCGAAGCGCGCGATCCTCGACACCTATACGAAGGAGCACTCCGCGGAGTACCAGGCGCAGGCGTGGATCGATTGTGCGCGGCGGCTGCACCGTGAGCACCCGGAGACCACCGACCCCGCGAACGTCGCCTCCGTGGTCATCCACACCTCGCACCACACCCACTTCGTCATCGGATCCGGGGCCAACGATCCCCAGAAGTACGATCCGACGGCCTCACGTGAGACGCTCGACCACTCCATCCCCTACATCTTCACGGTGGCACTGCAGGACGGCCGGTGGCACCACGAGGACTCCTACGCGCCTGCACGAGCGGCACGGCCTGACACCGTGGCCCTCTGGCACAAGGTCACCACGCTCGAGGATCCGGAATGGACCCGCCGGTACCACTCGCTGGACATCGCGGAGAAGGCCTTCGGGGGCAGGGTGGAGATCACCCTCGTCGACGGCACGGTGGTCACGGACGAGATCGCGGTGGCCGACGCGCATCCGCTCGGCGCCCGTCCCTTCGCCCGCGCGGACTACATCGCGAAGCTGCGGATGCTGGCTGCGGGGATCGTCGAGGACGCCGAGCTGGATCGATTCGTGGCAGCCGTCGAACAGTTGCCCGATCTCCCGGCAGGTTCCCTCGGCCGGCTGAACATCGTGGCGCGCCCGGGGTACATCGATGCGGCGAGCGCGCCGCAGGGACTCCTGTAGGAAAGGGCAACCATGCTGTACTCGAACGTCACCCCTGAACAGAAGCGACGGACCCTGCGGGATGCGCTGGCCTCCGGTCGCCTCCAGCAATTCCCGGGCGCCTTCAATCCGCTGTCGGCGCGCCTCATCGAGGACAAGGGATTCGACGGCGTCTACATCTCCGGAGCGGTCATCGCCGCGGATCTCGGCCTGCCCGACATCGGCCTGACCACCCTGACCGAGGTGGCACAGCGCGCCGGACAGATCGCCCGCATGACCGACCTGCCCTCGATCGTGGATGCCGACACCGGCTTCGGCGAGCCCATGAACGTGGCCCGGACCGTGCAGGAGCTGGAGAACGCGGGGCTCGCCGGCTGCCACATCGAGGACCAGTTCAACCCCAAGCGGTGCGGGCACCTCGACGGCAAGAACGTGGTGGACCTCGACACCGCAGCCAAGCGCGTGCGAGCGGCTGCGGACGCGCGACGCGATCCCGACTTCCTCATCCTGGCACGCACGGACCTTCGTGGAACGGACACCCTCGAAGCCACCCAGGATCGTTGCCGGGCACTGGTCGACGCGGGCGCGGATGCCATCTTCCCCGAGGCGATGCGGGACCTCGACGAGTTCCGTGCCATCCGGGCCGTGGTGGACGTCCCGATCCTCGCGAACATGACGGAGTTCGGCAAGAGTGAGCTCTTCACGGCGGAGCAGCTGCAGGAGGCGGGGGCCACGCTGGTGATCTACCCGGTCACCCTGCTGCGCAGTGCCATGGGCGCAGCCGAGCGTACGCTGGACTCGATCAGGGCCCACGGCACGCAGGAGCACGCTGTGGCGGAGATGCAGACGAGGGGCCGGCTCTACGAGCTGGTGGACTACGAGGGGTACAACCGCTTCGATTCCTCCGTCTTCGACTTCGAAGTGCCCGGTGGGGCAGGCCAGCAGCGCGGGCCGCATTCCCGACCCGTTCCGCGACCACGAAGCACGAACCGAGCACGACCACTGGAGGAGCGACGATGACAGAAGAGCAGATCCACAAGGGGCTCGCGGGGGTCGTGGTGGATCACACCGCCATCTCGAAGGTCAACCCCGACACCAATTCGCTCCTGTACCGGGGCTACCCGGTGCAGGAGCTCGCCGGACACCGTGAGATCGAGGACGTCGCTCACCTGCTGTGGAACGGAGAGCTCCCGGACGCCTCCGAGCGTCGCCGGTCCGATGCCTTCGAGCGGGCACACCGCGCGCTTCCCGCGTCGGTGGTCGCAGCCATCGACCTGCTGCCCCTCACGGCACATCCCATGGACGTGGCCCGTACCGCGGTATCGGTGCTGGGTGCCGGCCACCCCCTCGCCGGGGACAGCTCCCGCGAGGCGAATCTGGAGAAGGCTGCGACGCTCTTCGCGGTGTTCCCCGCCGTGGTGGCGTACGACCAGCGGCGTCGTCGCGGCGAGGCCCTGGTGGAGCCCCGGGAGGACCTGGGGTACTCGGCGAACTTCCTGTGGATGACCTTCGGCGAGGAGGCTCCGGCGGAGGTGGTGCGTGCCTTCGACATCTCGATGATCCTGTACGCCGAACACTCCTTCAACGCGTCCACCTTCACCGCTCGGGTGATCACGTCGACACTCTCCGATCTGCACTCAGCGGTGACGGGGGCCATCGGGGCCCTCAAGGGGTCCCTGCACGGCGGAGCGAACGAGGCCGTCATGCACACCTTCGAGGAGATCGGCATCCGGCAGGACGAATCCGCCGAGGATGCCGCGGCCCGGGCCAAGGCCTGGATGGAGGACGCCCTGGCGTCGAAGAAGAAGGTCATGGGCTTCGGCCACCGTGTCTACAAGAGCGGCGATTCCCGCGTGCCCACCATGAAAGCCGCCCTCGACGCCATGATCGAGTACTACGGGCGCGGCGAGATCCTCGGCCTGTACGAGGGACTGGAGACGGCGATGGACGAGGCGAAGGGCATCAAGCCGAACCTCGACTACCCCGCCGGACCCGTGTACCACCTCATGGGCTTCGACACCGAGATGTTCACCTCGCTCTTCATCGCGGCACGCATCACCGGATGGACCGCGCACGTGATGGAGCAGGCGGCGGCGAACTCGCTCATCCGCCCGCTCAGCGCCTACAACGGCCCGGACGAACGGCACGTGACCGGGGGCTGATCCTCCCGGTCCACCACGACGCGCGCAACACCCTGGTTGTCCTCCGCCATCACGATCCGTGCGTCGATGACGCACCCCTCGAGGACGGCGGGCAACCAGGCGGGGGCATCCTGCCACATGCCCTCCCAGGGGAGCGCGTCGAAACGGTACCACCGGGGCTCGATCTCCTCGCTGGGGACCACTATGGCAGCCCCGGCATCGGCGGTGAACAGGAACGCCACCATGTTCGTCCGGGGCGCCGCGGGGAAGGACCAGCGGATCCGCCCGGCGCGTTCCAGCGTGTCCGGGGCAAGGGTGATGCCGCTCTCCTCGGCCACTTCCCGGACGGCGCCCTCGAGGGCCGTCTCCGCACCGTCGATCTTCCCGCCCAGACCTACCACCCGCCCGGTACCGAAACCCGTCCGCTTGAGCCCGAGCAGCACCTCGCGGACGCCGCTCCGTGACCGGAAGAGGAAGCACAGGGTGACGCACCGGTAGGTGACGTCGTCGACGGTGAGCCACTCACCCGGTGCCGCGTTCCCCGCGGACAGGCCGTACGAGCCCGGACGGTCAGGCATGGGCCCGCGGGTGCGCAGCGGCGTAGACCTCGCGCAGCGTATCTGCGGTCACCAGCGTGTACACCTGGGTGGTGGTCACGGAGGCGTGGCCGAGAAGTTCCTGGACCACCCGCACGTCGGCACCGCCCTCCAGCAGATGGGTGGCGAACGAGTGTCGCAGTGTGTGGGGCGAGACGTCGCGGTGTACCTGCGCGCGTTCCGTCGCACTTTTCAGGATGGTCCAGGCACTCTGGCGGCTCAGGCGCCCGCCGCGCTTGTTGAGGAACAGCGCCGGGCTGCCCTTGCCCTTGGCATCGAGGACCGGACGCCCCCGCACCAGGTACGCATCGACGGCACGGGCGGCGTAGGAACCCATGGGCACCAGCCTCTCCTTCGAGCCCTTGCCGAGCAGGCGCACGACGGCGGGTCCCTCGAGTGCCTCCGTCACCGAGACGTCGTCGACGTCCAGGCCCACGGCCTCACTGATCCGTGCGCCGGTGGAGTAGAGGAACTCGAGCAGTGCGCGATCGCGCTGCCCCGAGGCCGTCGTGGTATCCACGGCCTCGAGGATCCGCACCACCTCGGCCACCGGGATCGCCTTCGGCAGCCGTTGCCCGGTCATCGGCGGGTGGACATCACACGCAGGATCACCCTCCGTGATCCCCTCGAGCGCCCAGAACCGGTGCAGGCCCCGTACCGCCACGATCCCCCGGGCCGCCGACCGCGGACTCAGGGGCGCCAGGCCGTCCTCGCCGGTGGTCACCGCCCGGGCGAAGGCGGACACGTCATGCCTGCTGATCAGGCGGGGATCCTCCACACCGCGGGAGCGGAGGAACAGCTCGTAACGGCGGAGATCCCGCCGGTAGGCGGCCAGCGTGTTGACGGACAGGCCCCGCTCCACCGACATGTGGTGCAGGTAGTCGCGGACGAGGTCGGCCAGCGGCCCGTCGGTCTTCCCGGCGGCCGGAACCTGCACGGTGGTCAGTCCTCGAGCACGGCGCCGCGCGGCCAGGTGGAGTGCTGGCTGGGATGCTCGGGCCAGGGGGTGGTCGCCGCTCGAAGTTCCGCGAAACCGGTCTCCCGGGCCACCCGGACGGCCATGATCGCCGCGACCGCCGACGGACTGTGGATGCGCCCCTCGAGGACAGCAGTGACGGCGTCATCGAGGCTCACCCAGCGCAGCTCGATCTCCGCTTCCTCGTGCGTCCGCGTGTGGCGGTCGGCCTCGGGCACCGCCCCCACCCCCCGTGCGAGGTAGATCCGGAGTGCCTCGGAGGAGGACCCGGGTGAGAGGAAGAGATCCACGAGGACGTCCCACCGCTCTGCGGTGAGGTCCGCCTCCTCCGCGAGCTCGCGAGCCGCGGCGTCCACGAAGTCCTCGCCCTCCTCGTCGAGGAGACCCGCCGGGATCTCCCAGAGGGCCATGCGCACCGGGTGCCGGTACTGGCGCAGCAGGAGCACGCGGTCGGCATCATCGAGCACCAGGACCGCCACAGCACCGGGGTGCTGGATGTAGTCGCGGGTGATCGCCTCGTCGTCGTCACCCAGGGTGAACCTGTCGCTGACCACGTCCCAGATGCGCCCCTGGTACACCGTCTCGGTACTCAGACGGCGCCTCGGACTCTGCTCGTCGCCGAAGGAGGCCGTGGTGCCGCCCGGTCCGCGCATGCTCACACCTTCGCGTCGCGGCGCTCGAGTGCCGCCTTCACGAGACCGGCGAAGAGCGGGTGCGGGCGCGTGGGCCGGGAGCTCAGCTCCGGGTGGGCCTGGGTGGAGACGTAGTACGGGTGCACGTCCTTCGGGAGCTCGGCGAACTCGACGAGCTTCCCGTCCGTGGTGGTTCCCGAGAACACGAGGCCGGCTGCTGCGATCTGCTCCCGGTACTCGTTGTTCACCTCGTAGCGGTGGCGGTGGCGCTCGAAGACCGTGGTCTTCCCGCCGTAGGTGCCGGAGATCACGGAGCCCTCCTGGAGCTTCGCCTCCCAGCGTCCGAGCCGCATGGTGCCGCCCATGTCGCCGTCACCGGCCACGATCTCCAGCTGCTCCGCCATCGTGGCGATGACGGGGAACTCGGTGTCCGGTTCGAACTCGCTGGAGGAAGCGCCTTCGAGCCCGACGACGTTCCGTGCGTACTCGATGACCATGCACTGGAGTCCGAGGCACAGCCCGAGGGTCGGGATCCTGTTCTCACGCGCGTAGGTCAGCGCCCCGAGCTTGCCCTCGAGGCCGCGGATGCCGAAGCCTCCGGGAACGCAAATGGCGTCGACGCCGTCGAGGGCCTTCCTGGCACCCTCCGGTGTCTGGCACTCGTCCGAGGGCACCCATTTGATGGTGACCTTCGTCTTGTTGGCGAACCCGCCGGCGCGGAGGGCCTCCGTGACGGAGAGGTAGGCGTCCGGAAGATCGACGTACTTCCCCACCAGTGCGACCTCGACGAAGTGCTTCGGGTTGTGCACCACGTCGAGGAGCTTGTTCCACTTGGTCCAGTTGACGTCCTTGAACTTGAGGTCGAGCGCCTGCACGATGTAGGCGTCGAGTCCCTGGGCATGGAGGGTCTTCGGGATGTCGTAGATGCTGGGGGCGTCGACCGCGTTGACCACGGCGTCGATGTCGACGTCGCACATGCGACCGATCTTCTCGCGCATCGCCTTGGGGACCTCGCGGTCGGACCGGATGACGATCGCGTCGGGCTGGATACCGATGGAGCGAAGCATCGCGACGGAGTGCTGCGTCGGCTTGGTCTTCAGTTCCTGCGAGGGACCGATGTACGGCACCAGGGACACATGGAGGAAGAAGACGTTGTTCCTCCCGACGTCCTGGCGGACCTGGCGGGCGGACTCCAGGAAGGGCTGCGACTCGATGTCACCCACCGTTCCGCCGATCTCCGTGATGATGACGTCCGGAGCCTTCTTACCGGGACCTGCCTCTGCGGGGAGTCGCATACGGCGCTTGATCTCGTCCGTGATGTGCGGGATCACCTGCACGGTGTCGCCCAGGTACTCACCCCGCCGTTCCTTGGCGATGACGGTCGAGTAGACCTGACCGGTCGTGACGTTCGCCGACCCGTCGAGGTTCTCGTCGAGGAACCGCTCGTAGTGGCCGATGTCCAGGTCCGTCTCGGCGCCGTCGTCCGTGACGAAGACCTCGCCGTGCTGGAAGGGGTTCATCGTGCCGGGATCGACGTTCAGATAGGGATCAAGCTTCTGCATCGTCACGGAGAGGCCGCGCGCCCGGAGGAGGTGACCCAGGCTGGATGCCGTCAGTCCCTTGCCGAGTGAGGAGGCCACGCCGCCAGTCACGAAGATGTGCTTGGTCGTTGCGGACTTGAGGAACCGGGAGTTTATTTGCTGCGCCACGGAGTTCAAGGCTATCACCGAGCCGCTGTGCGGGCAGCATCGGCGAGCAGTTCCTCGGCGTGCGCTCGCGCCGACGCGGAATCCTCCTGGCCCGCGAGCATTCTCGCCAGCTCGCGCACGCGCTCGTCGTCGGGCAGGACCTCGACGTCGCTGGCAGTCACTCCCCCGCCGTCCCCGTCCCGCGAGACGTTCTTCGTGACGCGGATATGACGCGCGGCGAAGGCCGCGACCTGGGGAAGGTGGGTCACCACGATGACCTGGACATGCTCGGCCAGCATCGCGAGGCGTCGCCCGATCTCGACGGCGGCCTTGCCTCCGACGCCGGCGTCCACCTCGTCGAAGACGAAGGTGGGCACGGGGTCGACGGCGGCCAGCACCACCTCGATGGCGAGCATGACGCGTGAGAGTTCACCTCCCGAAGCACCTTTGCCGAGCGCGCGCGGCGCGGACCCGGGGTGTGGCTGCAGGGTGAAGGAGATCTCGTCGGCTCCATGGACGGTCAGGGCCTCGGCGGCGGTGACGTCGATCAGCAACTGCGCGTCCGGCATCGCGAGGGCCGTCAGCTCGTCGCTGACCCTCACCGCAAGGGTCTCGGATGCCGCACGCCGCAGTCCGGACAGGTCGTCCGCCAACCCATGTACCTCACGGTCGAGGTCCACGATGACGTCGTCGAGCTCCTCCACCCGCGTGGAGTCGGTGCTCAGCTCGGCCAGGCGCTTCCCGGCGTCCTCCTGCCAGGCCAGCACCTCGTCGATCGTCGGAGCGTACTTGCGCAGGAGTACCGACAATGCGGCCCGTCGTGATTCGACCTCCTCGAGCCGGCCGGCACCCTCACCGTCCAGTGCGGTACCGTATCCCGCGAGTTCCGCCGAGATGTCGGCCAGGAGGTATCCCACCTCGGCCAGGCGTTCGGAGAGCGTGCCGAGATCGGCATCGTGCTCCGCCACGGCCTCGAGCTGGCGCCGCGCCTCGTCGACCAGTGACACGGCATCCGCACCTGCACCGATCTCCTCGGACACGAGGGCCTGGTGCGCCACGACCGCGGCCGTGCGCAGCTCCTCGACGTTCCCGAGGCGCATCGACTCGGTCTTGAGCGCGATGTCCTCCCCGGGTTGCGGCTCGAGCTCCCCGATCTCCTTCAGCGCGGCCTCGAGGCCCTCGGCCTCCCGCAGACGCTCCCTCGCCTCGCTGCGCAACCGGTCGCGCTCGGAGAGTGCGTCCCGCCAGCGACGGAAGGCATCGCCATAGGCCCGGAGTGTTTCATCGACGGCTCTACCACCGAACTTGTCCAGCGCCTGGCGTTGTGCCGGGGCTCCCTTCAGGCGGAGTTGGTCCGACTGGCCATGGACCACCACGAGCTCGTCACCCAGCTCCGCCAGGACACCCACGGGTGCGGTGCGGCCTCCTACATAGGCACGGCTGCGACCCTCGCTGGTCACCGTGCGGGCGAGGATCAATTCCGTTGCGCCGTCGTACTCCTCGAGCACGGCACCCGCCTCGGCTGCCCGCACCGCTGCCCGGCTGGCGGGATCCAGCCGGAGGACCGCTTCCGCCGAGGCGGACTTGGCGCCGAGGCGGACGGCGCCGGCATCCGAACGGGCACCGCGAAGCAATCCCAGGGCTGTGATGACCATGGTCTTACCCGCGCCGGTCTCGCCGGTGACCACAGTCAGACCGGGCCCCAGGCGGAGCGTGGCATCGGTGATCACGCCGAGGTCGCGGATCCGCATCTCCTCGATCATCGGCTTGCTTCCTCCTGACGGATCGGGCCCCGCCACCCCTGGATGGGTAGTTCGAACTTCCGCACGAGACGCTCCGAGAACGGGGTCTGGCGCGTCCGTGCCAACCGGACGGGATGATCGGAGGCTCGCACCTCGACCCGTGATCCGGGCGGGAGGTCGATGCTGCGGCGTCCATCGCACCAGAGCACCCCCGCGGCGTCCGTGCGCGTCAGCAGTTCCACGGCGAGCACCGACGTCGGCGCGACGACGAGTGGCTTGGCGAACAGGGCATGGGCACTGATCGGCACCATGAGCAGGGCCTCCACCTCGGGCCAGACGATGGGGCCACCCGCGGAGAAGCCGTATGCCGTCGATCCGGTGGGGGTGGCGAGCACCACGCCGTCGCAACCGAAGGAGCTCACCGGGCGGCCGTCCACCTCCATGACCACCTCGATCATGCGGTCCCTGTTGACCTTCTCCACCGCCGCCTCGTTGAGAGCCCAGCTCTCCCCGATCAGTGTGCCGCCGTGCCAGACGAGTACCTCGATGGTGGTGCGTTCCTCCACGGTGTAGCTCCGGTCGGCCACCCAGCGCACCGTCTCCTCGAGGTCCGCCCGTTCACTCTCGGCGAGGAACCCCACGTGCCCGAGGTTGACGCCCAGCAGGGGTACATCAGCCTCACGGACGAGCTCCGCGGCTCGGAGGATCGTGCCGTCCCCACCGAGCACCATGACGAGCTCCAGTGCGGCGAAGCCGACGTCGTCGCCGAGCACCTCTGCGGGCGCTGCGAGCTCCCCGTACTCACTCTGGATGTCAGCGAGCTCCTCGGGGCGCATGACCGGTTGCAGTCCGAGATCGTGCAGCCGAGTGCAGGCTTCCTGTGCGGCGATCATCGCGTTCCTGCGGCCGGTGTGCGCGAGCACCAGGATTCGTCTACTCATCAAACTCCGTCTGGTAGGTGGTGCTGCGCGAGTCGGGGAACAGGCCACTGTACTCGAGTGCCTGATCCGTCAACCGGTTCAGCTCCCCCTCGATCCTAGGCATCAAATCCCCGGCTGGCACCTTTGTCCACACGAAGTACTCCACGTTGCCCTCCTGGCCCGGCAGATCGCTCTGCGCGATGCCCGCGAGGTCCAGGCCATGTCCGAGCGCGCTGCGCACAACACCTGCGACGGCATTGCGACGGGCGACGGGCGAGTTCACCACTCCCAGCCTGTTGAGCCCGCTCCGGCCCACCTCGAACTGTGGTTTGACCATGAGCAGCAACTGGCCTCCCGGTCGGGTGGCACCGGCCAGGGCGGGCAGCACCAGGGTGAGCGAGATGAAGGAGAGATCGGCGACGGTCAGGTCCACGGGCCCACCGATCTGCTCGGGCTCGAGGTACCGGACGTTCACTCCTTCATGGACCTGCACGCGCGGATCCTCCCTGAGCTGCTGCACCAGCTGGCCGTGTCCGACATCGACGGCCACGACCTCCCGCGCGCCGCGCCGGAGCAGCACATCCGTGAACCCGCCGGTCGAGGCCCCCGCGTCCAGACACCGTCCACCCGCAGGATCGATCATCGGGAAAGCTCGCAGGGCGCCGTCGAGCTTGTTCCCCGCTCGGCTCACGTAGTCCTCACCGAGATCCTCGACCTCGAGCTGGTCCGAAGGGGCAATGGGCGCGGAAGCCTTCCGGAGGATCACTCCTGCCCTTCGCACACGCCCCGCGGAGATGAGCTGTGCGGCGTGGGAGCGGGATCGCGCCAGGCCCTGGCTGACGAGCTCCTGGTCAAGCCGGGCCATCGGTTCCCACCCCGCGCAGCTTCGAACCCGGGTTCAACTCATCTGTGAGCCGCCCATGCACCTCCAGGTACAACTCCACGTGTTCGGTGACGGGTCGCCCGGGTAGTTCGTCGAGCAGGGCCAGGATCCCGTCCACGCGATCGTCCCCGGTCCCCTCGAACGGCATCCCTTCGCCCTCCGACCGGACGTCCTGCGACTCGTCCATCAGCTGGTGCTCCTTCTTCGTCTCCGCCGGCTTCCACCGGCGTGCGTGTACCTGCGTCCCGACGCCGGTCCTCCACGTGTGGCACAGGCTAACCGACAGCTTCGAAGGAGACCTCCGGAGCACCTGCGGGCCCGTCCGCCGGGTCGGCGGACCACCACGCCGCGCACGCCGCGCGCCAGCTGTCGAGGTTCCACTCCTGCCCGGTGATTTGGACTCCTCGAGCCGACACCCGGGCGCTGGAGCGGCCGCAGGAGTACGCACCGTCGTCCTCGGTGATGGCCGGATACTCGTCGTACAGCCCCGCGAGGGACGCGATCAGGTAGGTGGGGCGCTCGTCCGGCCGCGCAGCCAGCGCCGTCCTCACGGTGTCGACGCCCGTGAGGACCAGTGCGGTCGCCATCCCGGCACGATTACCGCCGAGGATGTCAGTGTCCAACCGATCACCCACGACGAGCGCGCGGAGCACGCCGGAGTGACGTGCTGCCGTCCGGAAGAGGGCCGCCCCCGGCTTGCCCGCTACCAGAGGAGAGGCCTTCGTGGCTGCAGCGACCGCGGCCACGAGGGTCCCGTTACCGGGTGCGATCCCCCGCTCCTGCGGAATGGACAGGTCTGTATTGGTGGCGACCCACACGGCACCGGCGGCGACTGCGTAGGCCGCTTCCGCGAGGTCCTTCCAGCCCAGGTCCGGGGAGAATCCCTGGATGACGGCGTCGGGCTCGTCCTCGGCCGAAAGCACCACGCTGAATCCCTGCGCCCGCACCGTATCCGCCAGCGTCTCGCTACCGACCACGAGAACGGTGGCCCCGGCGGAAACCTGCTCGGCGAGCAGCTCCGCCCCTGCCAGTGCGGAGCCGAAGACCTGCTCCGCAACGGCAGGAGCACCGAGTTCACGGAGGTGAGCGGCAACCTGCTCGGAGGACCGGGAGGCATTGTTGGTCACGTAGGCAAGGCTCTTCCCCTCCTCGCCCAGTCGTGTCAGAGCCTCACTTGCTCCGGGAATGGCCTGTGGCCCTGCGTACACCACTCCGTCGAGGTCCGCGAGGACGCCGTCGAAGCCGTCGATCAGGCGCTCAGTCATCGGTACCGTCACTCGACGACGCTGTGGCCGGCTTTCCGGAGTCCTTGCCCCCGGTAGCGCTCGGCGGCACGGATGCCTCGGGGCCGTCCTCCCGCCCCTGCTCAGGTCCGACCTCGCCCGGGGAGTCTGCTGCGTCGGCCGCACCGATCCCTTCGGACGTCGCCGGGCCCTCGGTCGTCGAGGTCGATCGAGCCGCCTCCGCCGTGAGGAACTCGACGGCCGGCACCGAGGCACCTCCCTCGCGATCGGCCCGCGTTCCTGCCTCGGGAACGACGATGTCCGCGACGCCGGAGCTGCTCATACTGAAGAGCGCCGCGGTCTCGGACTGCTGCTCCTCGGTTGCGGGCTCCACGGGCCGCTCCTCGATCGCTGGTTGCTCGTCGGGGGGCGTGGATCCAGTAGCGGCATCCGGGACCTGCTCCTCGACGGACGACGCTGCGAGGCCGGTCCGGCTCTCCGGCTCCTCGGTGTTGCTCTGCGTTTCCTGAGGCTGCTCGGGCGTCGGGGTAGCCACTGTGTGCTGCGGATCCGTGTCACCAGCATTCGCCCCAGGCGTGTCCTCGAGGGCAGGAGCACCGAGAACATCGGCGACCTTCGGGACCGGCCTCGCGATGCCGTCCTCGTCCTCGTCGCCGAGATCGATGATGTCGGGCTCGGACTCGTCATCCAGCCCGAGCGCCTTCTCGGCAACAGACGCCTGGCGCCGCCAGGTACCCGATTCCTGGGAACGGCCCACCGCGTCGAGTGCGTCCGCGTACGCGCGGAAGAGACGGGGGCTGAAGGGGAAAGCACGGTGCAGGTCGAGCTGTGGGATCTCGAGGGCAGCAACGGCTGCTTCGAGTTGCCCGAGGTCAGCGCGCGCTCCGGAGACCACCATGGCCAGTTCCGCTTTGCCTGCAGCATCGAGGCTCTGCGCCTCTTCGCCCCGCGCCAGGTCCAAAGCCCTGTCCGGACGACCCAGCCCTCGTTCGCAGTCCGCCATCACGGGCAGGTGCACGTTCGAACCACTGATCCTGCGGAAGGTGCGGAACTCACGCAGCGCCTCCCCGTAGTGGCCTGCAGCATAAGCGGTGACGCCCACGGCTTCCCGGACCGCAGCCAACCGGCCGCCTCGGCGGCTCGCAGCGAGGGCGTGCTGGAAAGCCAACTCCGGGTCGAGGTCGATCAACCGCCCAGCCATCACCAGATGCTTCGCGACCCACTGGGCGCTGCGCTCCTCGAGGTTGCGGACCTGAGCGCGGGTCACCCGATCGAGCTCGTCTCCCTTGACGTCCTCATCGATCTCGGGCGAGCGCTCGCGGTCCGGGCGATTGGCGCTCCTCAGGTCCCGAGCATTGTGCGGGTGTGGCCCGGACGCTGCGGCCTCGTCGAACCTGCTTCCCTGGCGTCGGTCGTCGCCGCCCCTGGGTCCCCCTGCGCCCCGCCCTTCGCGGTCAGCGGGGCGGCGTCCGGGCGCACTTCTCTCCGCGGAACGATGACCACTACCACCGCGGTCTGCCGCGCCCGACGGGCCGAAGCGGTTGGTGCGTTCCCGTCCCTCGCTGGAGCGGGTCCTGTCGGGCGATCCAGTACGCCCCGAGGACCGTGAGTCGCGGTCAGCACCCGACGATGACGCCGCACCACCCCGCGGGGCAGAAGCAGGCCTCCCTCTACCGCCCCTGGAATCCCGGTCCGTCCGGTCGTCTGATCTCGACGCCGCACTACTGCTGCGGTCGCCCGTACGGTCACGGTCGGACGCTCGTCCGGCGTCCCCGCGCGTGGTGGGTGATCCACCTCGACCAGCTGATGGTGTGGTGCCGGAGGCCGGACGGGTGCCGCGGCCGCTCTCGACGTCGCGGCTCGCGCCCTGTCGGGACGAAGCGCTGCCCTGATTCTCCGAGCGGTCCTTCCAGGAGCGCCGTGCGTCGCCGTCGCCGTCGCCGGAATCTGCTCGGACGTTCTGCGAAGAATCTTCCGAACGAACCGGACGCTCTTCTCGACCCGATGACTCGTGAGCCTCGGACACACCGTTCGAGGTGCGTTCATCGGACCCCGAACGCGGGTTCTCGCCCTGACCGCTCCCGGCCCCACCCGGAGCGGGCTCGCCGGCCGCAGAGGCCGTCCGGTCAGCAGCCGACCCCTCTGAGCGTTTCGACTTCGATCCCCACGAGTGGCGCCGTACTGGACGGTCTGGTCGTCCCGTATCCTCGCCTGCGCCTTCCGACGAACGAGCGGTTCCGTCTTCTCCGTCGGTGTGCTTCTGCTCAGCCATGGCAGCGCAGTCCTCTCATCAGGTGCCGGCGCAGATCGGCCGGCGGGTCTCTATTGTGCTGTGGTCTTACCTATCAATGGAACCACGAGGCTCCGGGACGGCCCTCATCGGTACCCCAGCGATCACGACGGCGTAGCCCCTCGCACTGTTCGGCGTGCACCCGTAGGCAGAAGGAACCTGCAACACCGGGAACCAGTCCGGGTGCTGACACAAAGGACGGGCACCCCGAGGAGGGAAGCTCCCCGCTGCGGAGGAACCGCGGCGTCGGCGTCCCTCGGGTCTCCAGGCCTCCGGCGCGTTCAGCCGTCGGTGCCGGTGCGATAGGCCTGGCCGGTGTGGATGGGTTTAATGGGGTGAGGCCCCGCACCTGGTGGTGTGGGGCCTCAGCCTGTAATGGTTGTCCGGCGGTGTCCTACTCTCCCACACTCTCTCGGGTGCAGTACCATCGGCGCTGTGGGTCTTAGCTT
>JASLBS010000257.1 GCA_030146405.1 Arthrobacter sp. | reverse complement strand
GCCGACTTCTTCGACGTCGAGGAGTACCCGGAGATGACGTTCGTCTCCACCTCCCACCAGGGCTCAGGCGAGACCTACGAGATCCACGGCGACCTCACCATCCGCGGCATCACCAAGTCCGTGGTGCTCGACGCGGAGTTCAACGGCGTTGCCGTGGACCCCTTCGGCGCCACCCGCGCCGGCATCTCCGCGTCCACCACCATCTCGCGCAAGGACTTCGGCCTGACCTGGAACGCGGCCCTCGAAGCCGGTGGCGTCCTCGTCGGCGACAAGGTGACCATCACCATCGAAGCTGCCTTCGTGGCTCCCGCCGCCGCGACGGCGTAGTACCGCAGCGCCCCTTCGCTCGTCCCCAGCAGCCGATGCAACCCTCCCGGGTGGCATCGGCTGCTTCCGTTGCGACCTTGTACCTGTCGCGGCAGCAGCTCCGCGAACTAGAGTTGGACCACCAACGCTCGACCAGGGAGCATCGGACCGTGAGCCGGTCGAAGCACCCGAACCGGAGGACATCGCATGAGCACGCCGCAGGACAACCCCTACCCGGGACAGAACGACAGCAACGGACACCCCTGGAACACACCGGACCCGACGGGTGGCACTTCCTCCCCCACCGGACAGAACCAGTCCGGCCAGTACAACCACCCCGGCGCCCAGAAGCCGGGATATTCCTACCCCGGCGGCGGATCCTTCCCGCAGCAGGCGGAGAAGGGCCCGGCGCCCAAGGAAGTGATGAGGGCGTACTACCTGATCCTCGCCGCGGGCATCCTCTATCTGATCTCCGCGGTGGGCTCCGCCCTGCTCACCGATCTGTCGGCCATTCCGGGCGCCAGTAGCACCGCCGTCAACGTCGGCTATGCCTTCGGCTTCGTCATTGCAGCGGTGGTCACCGCGATCTACGTGGTCCTGGCCGTCTTCATCCGGAAGGGCCACAACTGGGCACGGATCGTCGCCACCGTCCTGGCCGGTCTCAACCTGGTGGCCACCCTCTTCTCCCTGCTGGTCACGCCACTCATCGCGACGCAGGCCGCCGAGATGGGGCAGCCGCTTCCTGACACTCCGGCCCTCTCCGTGGCCATCAGCGTGATCGTCCTGCTCCTCGGGCTGAGCGGTGTCGTCATGACCTACCTCAAGCCCGCTCGGCCGTACTTCGCACCCCGTCCGATCGGTTACTGAGCCCGGCCCAGGTCCCGCTACCGGGCGCGGGAGATCGGACCGAGGTCCGGTTCCTGCGCCCTCTGTGCGTGATAGGCGAGGATCTGCAGCTCCGTGGACATGTCCACCTTCCTCAACTGCACATGCGGAGGAACCTGCAGCACCACCGGCGCGAAGCTGAGGATGCTCGAGATGCCGGCTCCGACGAGTCTGTCGCAGAGTTCCTGCGCCACGGCCGCCGGTACCGAGAGCACCGCCATGTTCGTCCGGGTCCGCTCCAGGACCGCCTCGAGGTCGTCGACGTCACTCACGCGCAGATAGCCGACCTCGGAACCGACCACGATCTGATCGGCATCGAACAGGGCCACGATCTCGAACCCGCGGGACACGAAACCGGGATAACCGGCCAGCGCCCGCCCGAGATTCCCCGCACCGATGATGGCCACGCGCCAGTCGAGCGTCAGCCCGAGGGCGATCGAGATCTGACGGTTCAGGTACTGCACGTCGTAGCCGACACCGCGAGTCCCGTAGGAGCCGAGGTAGGAAAGATCCTTGCGCAGCATGGGTGAATTGACGCCGGCCGCATCCGCCAGTTCCTCGGAGGACACCTGCTCGATCCCCTCGGCCAGCAGGGAGTTCAGAGCGCGCAGGTAGATCGTGAGGCGAGCCACCGAGGCAGGAGGTATGTGCCGTGCGGAATCAGCCACGGAATGGAGGCTCGGCATCTCCGGCATTGTCACTGTCATCGGCTCCGTCATTAGCACCAGCGCGCCCCGCGGGGTGCAGCGGGCGCGTGCCCCCTCGGCGTCGGAGGCGGGAGTAGGTCCACTGTATGCCGACGAACCGGGGCCACCAAGCCGGAGTCGGTAGCCGAGGAAGCCGTGCGTCAGGCGAGCAACCGCCGCAGCCGCGCCTCGTCGATGGACCAGAAATCCCGCTGGACGCCGTCGATGAACAGCACGGGGAGCTCCTCCGCGAAGCGCTCCCCCAGCACCGGGAGATCCGTCACCGACACCTCCCGCCAGCCGAGCCCGAGATCCACGGTGACGCGCTCCACCACGGCCCTCGCGTCCTCGCACAGATGGCACTGCGGCCGGGTCAGGAGTACGACGCCGGCACCGAGCCGACTGGCAGCTGAATCCATCCCTCCACCGTACTGCCGTACCGCGGAACGACCGTCTCCCGGAGCAACTAGACTCGGAGCATGCTGGATGCCGCCCGGGCTGGACCGCCCACCTCAGAACCTCAGGAGGCGGTGAAGGGCGAAGCCGCCTTCTTCGACGTGGACAACACCCTCATGCGGGGCGCGAGCCTGTTCCATGTGGCGCGCAAGATGTACCAGCGGAAGGCCTTCACACTGCGCTTCGCCGCCGGTCTGGCCTGGAAGCAACTGCGGTTCATCATGCGCGGTGAGACGATGACGGACGTCAACTCCGTCCGTGATGCCGCACTCGCCTTCGCGATCGGTATCGCCCACGAGGACATCCTCGCCCTCGGCGAAGAGGTGTACGACGAGATGATCGCCTCGAAGATCTGGCCGGGGGCGCGCGCCCTCGCCGATCAGCATCTCTCCTCCCGCCGGCAGGTCTGGCTCGTCACGGGAACGCCGGTGGAGGTGGCCGGGGTGATCTCGAGCCGCCTCGGGCTCACGGGCGCCCTCGGTACCGTGGGCGAGGTTGCGGACGGCCTGTACACGGGCAAGTTGGTGGGCGACTTCCTGCACGGTGCGGCGAAGGCTACGGCGGTCCTGAAGCTGGCGGAGCAGGAGAACCTGGACCTCACCCGGTGCTGGGCCTACAGCGATTCCTACAACGACATCCCGCTGCTCACCGCAGTGGGGCATCCCGTGGCCATCAATCCGGACAGCAAGCTCCGTCGCCACGCCCGTACCAACAATTGGCCCGTCTACGACTTCCGCAGTGGGCGGCGCGCCGCGACCTTCGGCCTGCGGGCGGCAACGGTCGCGGGATCGATCTACGGGCTGTGGCGCGGGTTCTCGCGCTTCAGGAGCCGCTGAGCCGTCCGACCCGGCCACAGGGCGTCCCTGCCCGCGGGTCGGGAGCACCCCATGAACGACGACGGCCCGGCTCCTCCCGCGGGAAGCGGGGAACCGGGCCGGTCGGCACACACCGGCTTCTGGCCGGGCGCCTGACTACTTCTTGTTGCGGCGCTGGTGACGGGTCTTGCGAAGCAGCTTACGGTGCTTCTTCTTCGCCATCCGCTTCCGGCGCTTCTTGATAACTGAACCCATAGAGTCCTCACAAACTTGTTTTGTTGCCAGCGCCCACTCCGGCGTGGAGCCGGAGAATCAGCGCTGGTGATGACGAAAGGCGTGTACCTGGTGGCAGTTGCCCGAATGACGTAAGAAGTTGAGCGGGCCTGAACCCGCTCAAAACGCTCCTTAACAGGGTACATCCGTTTGGCGAACGGACAGGACGTGCTCCGCAGCCCGAGCGGTCTCGGACCGCTCATCCGTGTGCGGCCGCTGCAGGGACCCCTCGAAGGCCGGTTCGGGAACACGGTACGACCGTCCGAACCGGACGGCGGGCAGGTGCTCCCCGAGCGTCATGACCGACGCCACCCCCGGCTTCGAGGAGCACCTCCGCGATCAGGAGTCCCGACGCCTTCGTAACTGCGCCAGGAGGTCCGCCGCCCGCTCGGCGGCACGGCCCATGGTCCTGCCGATGGGTGCACGCGGGACGTCGATGGTGGTGAGTGTCTCCGGTGCGGCGAGGACGGCGGCAGCGAGGACATCCTCCCGCTGCTGGTCCGACCCGGCGTCCGAACTTCCGGGATCCTCCACGGCTGCCAGGAGGCCCACGTCGAGCGCGGCAGCGTCGGCCACCATCGCGGAGACGGGTACTGCGACAGCATCCGGGTCGTCGAGCTCGGCGAGCCAGTTCCGCACGACGTCCAACGGCGCCGTCTCGAGGGAGTAGAAGCGTTTCTGGCCCTGCGCCCGCATCGTCACGAGACCGGCTTCGCGCAGTACCTTGAGGTGCTTGGAGACGGTCGGCTGGCTGACCTGCAGCTCCACGACGAGCTCACCGACCGCCTTGTCGCCACGCCGCAGGCTCTCGAGGATGTGCCGGCGCGTCCCCTCAGCGATCACGGCGAATACGTCGTCTCTTCCCATCCGACCACCTTAGCGATATATACGTCTCGGGGCATCATCCGAGGACGGCCGATCAGTCGAACCAGGGATCCAGACCGTGAAGGGGGAAAAGCGCTCGACGCGTCGCCATGACGGTCCGGTCCAGGTCGTCACTCGGGTCGTAGCCGATCTCCCACGAACGCCACCAGATGTCCGCCTTATCCCCCATCAGCCGCGGCGCTTCCACCCCGTGCCGCTCGAGCACGTAGTCCCGCCAGGCGGGGGGAACGGGAGTCGCCGGCCCGATCTGCGATCCGGCAGCCACGGCCACCAGCAGGGCCCAGGACCTCGGGACCACGCTCGCCAGTGCGTATCCTCCTCCGCCGGTCGCGATCCACCGGCCGTCGCACAGTCGATCAGCGAGGTCCCGTACCCCGGTCATCAGGGCGTGCTGCGCATCCACACTGACGCGGAGATTGGTGAGGGGGTCCTCCCGATGCGAATCACAGCCGTGCTGGCTCACGATCACGTCGGGGGCGAAGACTTCGGCGAGCTGCGGGACCACCGCGTGGAAAGCCCGCAGGACGGCGGAATCACCGGACACCGTGGGCAGTGCCACGTTGACCGCGTAGCCCTCCGCTCCCGGACCGCCGGTCTCACTGGCGAAACCGGTGCCGGGGAACAGCGTCATGCCCGTCTCGTGGAGCGAGATGGTCATGACGCGTCGGTCGTCCCAGAAGATACTCTGCGTGCCGTCACCGTGGTGGGCGTCGACGTCGATGTAGAGGACGCGACCTACGCCCCTGTCCAGCAGCCTCTGTACCGACGCGGCGGCGTCGTTGTAGATGCAGAACCCGCTGGCTCTCGATCGTGCGGCATGGTGCATGCCGCCACCGAAGTTGACCGCCCTGGTCGCGGAGCCGGCCAGGAGCGTATCAGCCGCGCCGATCGACCCGCCGGCAAGACGCGCGCTCGCTTCGTGCATCCCTGCGAAGGCGGGGGTGTCCTCGGTCCCCAGACCCATGGCTGCGTGGGATACGTCGGGGTTCTCGCTCACGCTGCGGACTGCCCGCACGTAGTCGGCGCTGTGCACGGTCTCGAGTTCGCCGTCCGAGGCGACCTCCGGCGCGGTCACGGTAACGCCGGGGAGATCCAGCAGGCCGCACTCCCGTGTGAGCCGTGCGGTCAGATGCAGCCGTTCAGGGTTCATCGGGTGCTGACCGCCGAAGTCGTAGGCCAGCATCGAATCGTCCCAGACGACCTGGAGGGGCACCGCTGCGCCGGAATGCGTTGACATCCCTGCAAGGCTACGCGATCAGAGAACCTCCGACGGCAAGCTTTGGTGAGATGCTTTACTACTGCAGGGGATAGTGCCGGCACCGCTATGGCGGAGGTACCAACAGACGGGGCAGAACGGGCGTTCATGGCGAGTTCACAGCCGCGGTGGCTGAAGGACGATCACAACGGATTCGTGAGGCTGCTCGCCTCGATCCGGGACTTCGTTGACTCCTTCGCGAACAGCTCGCCCGCCAGGCTGGCCCTCTTCATCTTCACGGGCGTCATCCTGGTCTTCACGGCACTTCTGAGCCTCCCGATGGCCACCAGCGACCGCACGGTGACACCCCTCCACGATGCACTGTTCACGGCGGTCTCCGCCGTCTGCGTCACGGGACTGACCGTCGTGTCCACCGCCGCCCACTGGTCCTTCTTCGGTCAGTTCGTGATCCTGCTCGGTATCTTCGTGGGTGGCCTGGGAACGCTCACCCTCGCCTCCCTTCTCGCCCTGATCGTCAGCAAGCGCCTCGGTGTCCGGGGGAAGCTGTTGGCGCAGGAGGCGTTGAACAACGCGAGCCGGCTGGGTGAGATCGGCACGCTCCTGCGCATCGTCATCACCACCTCGGTGTTGATCGAGGTGGTGCTCGCCGTGGTGCTGATCCCCCGCTTCATGATTCTCGGTGAGCCCTGGTGGCAGGCACTCTGGCACGGCATCTTCTACTCCATCTCCGCCTTCAACAACGCCGGGTTCACTCCGCACAGCGACGGACTGGTTCCCTACGAGACCGATCTCTGGATCCTCACTCCCCTCATGGTGGGAGTGTTCCTCGGCAGCCTGGGCTTCCCCGTGATCATGGTGCTGGTGCAGGTGCGCCACCACTTCAGGAGGTGGACCCTGCACGCGAAGCTGACGGTCACCGTCTCCCTGATCCTGCTGGTGGCGGGAACGTTCGCGTGGGGGTTGCTCGAGTGGGAGAACAACCGGACCATCGGCGGCCTCAGCGCCGCGGACAAGACGATCCACGC
>JASLBS010000122.1 GCA_030146405.1 Arthrobacter sp. | reverse complement strand
GGAGACCCTCGAGGTCGGCGCGAAGACCCTGTGGCTGCAGCTCGGCTCGTGGCACGAGGACGTGGCGAGGGACGCCGAGTCTGCGGGGCTCGACGTCGTGATGGACCGCTGCATCAAGATCGAGCACGCGCGCTTCCACGGCGGACTCAACCTCGCCGGCTTCAACACCGGCATCATCTCGTCGAAGCGACAGATCACCTCGTAGGCGGAAGCCCCACGGGTGGTTCCGGCAAATCGGTAGGCAAAGCCGGTTCCGGCAGTCCGGCGGGCGCGCGCCCCTCGGCAGCAGGATCGCTCGGACCATCGGTGACACCACGGACCGGCGAGGGGGAATCGGTCACGGGACGAACGCCGTCCGACGGGCCTGGCGACGGGTTCCCCCCTGACTCCCCCGGCACCGGTGCAGGGATGACGGGATCGTCCGTCGTCGCGGTGTCCGTCGTGTCGTCGCTGGCCACGACCTCCGCGTCACCGAGGAACAGGGTCAGCCATACATCGTCCGAGTCCGGAGCGGACAGGAACACCGGATCCTCGGGCAACGCACCCGAGGAGCGGAGCCGTGAGACGTTGCGGTCGGCCGGCGCTGCCGGCGGGTCCTCGGCCTGCCCCATCCGGGCGTCGGGGGCGCGGCCGCCCGGCGGGCGGGTGTCCTGCGGTTCAGGGGCTCGCCCCGGATCGCGCTGACCGCGCCTGCCCTGCTCGATCCGGCCCTGCTCGATCTGGCCCTGCTCGATCCGGCCCTGGCGCCGGCTCGTGTCCTGACCACCCTTCGCCCGCTCCGCCTGACCGCCCGTCGCCTGCTGTGCGCCTTCCGCGCCCTGGCCTGCGGGCGGACGGGGCGCGATCTCCGGCTCCTCCACTGTTGCTCGCGGTTCACCGACCGCAGGGGGCACTGGGGCAGGCAGGTCCACAGGGCCGGGCATGGGCGCCGGACGCGGGGCAGGTGGGGCGACCTGCCCCGAGCGAGGACCGGCTGCCACCGCAGCGGCAGGAACCGGCCCTGCCGCAGGTGCCCCGGCGGTCTCCTCCACGCCCCCGGGAGGAGCAGGGACCGCGGAGGGCGACGGAACGGGAGCGATCGGCGTTCCTACCGGCCTGTCGTCGGCAGGGACGACGACGGAGGGGGGCTGCGCACGTTCCGCCCGTGCATCAGCGGCGTCGGCGGCACGGAAGCGGGAGACCGAGTCCACGGCGGTGCCCAAGCCGTCCGTCAGGTGCAGCGTCCCCGCTGCGACACCGGAGATCCCCACCCCCATGGACACGGCGAGCGCACCTCCGATGAAGGTGATCCGCTTCTTGTTCCTGCGGCCCTGCTGTGCCCTGCCGCCGTCGGCCATCAGCCGGGCCAGTTCGGCGGACGCCTGCGGAGCCGGTCCAACACCGAGGGCCGCGATGTCCTGCAACCCACTCACCAGTGCGGGGCCTGCCGCGACGCCGGAGTCGTCCAGGACCTCCGGCACGGTGTCGGGCGAGGGCGTAGCTCGATCAGTCATGACGCAATCGATTCGTTGGGTTGTACGAGTTCCTTCAGCTTGAGCAGTCCCCGCCGCTGCAGCTGCTTGACCGATCCGGACGACTTCCCCAGGATCTCGGCGACCTGATCGATCGGCAGCTCCGCGACGATGCGCAGCAGGATCACCTCACGCTGGTCGGCATTGAGCTGCGCCAGCATCTCGCCCGCACCGCCGGCGTCGAGGTTGTCGAGCGCCACCGTCTCCGCGGAGGCGGAAGCCCGACCGTCCCCCTCGGCCTCGTACTCGAGCAGGACCGGTGTCCTCGTCCTCTTCCGTACCTCGTCGACGTATCGTGCGTGGGCCACGGAGAAGGTGAATGTCCGCAGTCCCGTCAGGCCTCCCGAAACGGTGTCCAGCCGGGAGAACACGGACAGGAAGACTTCCTGCGTCAGCGCCTCGGGATCGTCCGATCCCCGTCCGACGAAGTACCCGATAACGCGGGGACTCAAGGCCTGGTAGATCAGGGAAAAGGCCGCCGGTTCGCCTGCTTGTGCGCGGAGGAGCGCATCATCGGGCAGCGGTGGGACCACGGTTGGTTTCCTTGTTCGGGCGGGACGGCGTCACCATCGTAACCGGTGCACCCCACCTCCGGGCGTCCTCACCGTGGGAAGCGAAAGGCCGCACCGAGGCCCGTTGGGGGATAAGCCTCGGTGCGGCTCACATACTGGTAATCGTCGGACGGGCCCGGAAGGTTACGCTCCCCCGGAAACTTCTTCCCGTTCGCCTGCTACTTCAGCGCGTTGGAGGCGCGACGCTTGTTGAAGACGTCGAAACCGACCGCGAGCAGGAGCACCATGCCCTTGATGAACTGCTGGTAGTCGATGCCGACCCCCAGCAGGGACATGCCGTTGTTGAGGACACCCATGATCAGGCCGCCGGTGATGGCACCGATCACGGTACCCACACCGCCGGTCACCGCTGCCCCGCCGATGAACGCCGCCGCGATGGCGTCGAGCTCGAAGAGGTTTCCCGCACCCGGCCCGGCCGAGTTCAGGCGGCCGGTGAAGATGAGGCCGGCCAGCGCTGCGAGTACTCCCATGTTGACGAACAGCATGAAGTCCACGCGCTTGGTGTTGATACCGGACAGCTGCGCGGCCTGCAGGTTCCCGCCGCGGGCATAGATGTGACGTCCGAAGACGCTGTTGCTCATCACTGCGCTGTAGGCGACGATCAGGATGCCGAGGACCACGAGCACGATCGGTGTTCCACTGCGGGACCCGGCGAGCAGGTAGGTCAGGCCGAGGATGATGACCGCGATGAACGCGAGCTTGGTGAAGAACCAGGCGGACGGCTCGTCCGCCAGCTTCAGCCGGGCGCGCGTCGCACGCCCGCGGAGCTGGCTGATGACCAGCAACGCCACGGCGACGACGCCGAGGATCACCGTGGTCCAGTCGAGGAGGTTCGTCTCGGGCGGGAACAGTCCCGGGAAGAGGAAGCCGCCGCCGAGCTGGCGGTACTCCTCGGGGAATCCGGTGATGCGCTGGTTCTGCAGGACGATCTGCGTGAGTCCGCGGAACACGAGCATGCCTGCGAGGGTGACGATGAACGCGGGGATCCCCACGTACGCCACCCAGAAGCCCTGCCACGCGCCGACGAGAGCGCCGATGATCATCGCCCCCAAGAAGGCTGCCCACCAGGAGAAGTTCCACTGCTGGATCATGATCCCGGACATGGCGCCGACGAAGGCCGCGACCGAGCCGACGGAGAGGTCGATGTGGCCGGCGACGATGATCATCACCATGCCGATGGCCAGCAGGAGGATGTAGCTGTTCTGCACGATGATGTTGGAGACGTTGTCCGGCTGCAGCAGCCTGCCGCCGGTGAGCGCCTGGAAGAGGATGACGATCACCAGGAGCGCTACGAAGATGCCGATCTGTCGCAGTCTGCTTGCGAGGAATCGTCCCGCATCCGTGAGGGTCGAAGCCATGTGGGTCTAGTCCTTTTCCTTGGTCATGTACTGCATGAGGAGTTCCGGGGTGGCCTGCTCGATGGGGACTTCCGCGGTGATGCGGCCCTCGGCCAGGGTGTAGATGCGGTCGCAGATGCCGAGCAGCTCGGGGAGCTCGGAGGAGATGACGATGACCGCCTTCCCGGCAGCTGCGAGGCTGTTGATGATGGTGTAGATCTCGTACTTCGCGCCGACATCGATGCCGCGGGTGGGCTCGTCGAGGATCAGTACGTCCGGGTCGGAGAACATCCACTTGGAGAGGACCACCTTCTGCTGGTTCCCTCCCGAGAGCTTGCCGGTGATGGACGTGACGGACGGCGCCTTGATGTTCATCGACGTGCGGTAGTCGCCCGCGACCACGGCTTCCTGGCCGCTGTCCACCCAGCCGCGCTTGGCGAGCTTGCCCAGCGCCGCACCGGAGATGTTGCGCTTGATGTCGTCGATCAGGTTGAGGCCGTAGCGCTTGCGGTCCTCGGTGGCGTACGCGATACCGTGCCGGATCGCCTCGCTGACCGTCCGCGCCGTGATCGGCGCTCCGTTCTTGTAGAGGGTGCCGGTGATGTTCGATCCGTAGCTGCGACCGAAGATGCTCATGGCGAGTTCGGTGCGTCCTGCTCCCATGAGGCCTGCGATGCCGACGACCTCGCCGGCACGGACGTTGAGATTGGCGGCGTCCACGACCACGCGGGCGCTCTCCTGTGGGTGGTGCACCGTCCAGTCCTCGACCCGCAGCACTTCCTCGCCGATGGAAGGAGTGCGCTCGGGGTAGCGGCTCGCCATGTCGCGTCCCACCATCCCCTTGATGATGCGCTCCTCGGTGACGGAGCCGTCATGGAGACTGAGCGTCTCGATGGTCTGGCCGTCACGCAGGATCGTCACGGAATCGGCGATCGCGCGGATCTCGTTGAGCTTGTGGCTGATGATGATGCAGGTGATCCCCTCGGAGCGCAGGCCCTTCACCAGCCCGAGGAGGTGCGCGGAATCCTCGTCGTTCAGGGCCGCGGTGGGCTCGTCCAGGATGAGCAGCTTCACGTTCTTGGAGAGCGCCTTGGCGATCTCGACGAGCTGTTGCTTGCCGACACCGATGTCACCGGCACGCACCACGGGGTTGAGATCGAGCCCTACGCGGCGCAGCAGCTTGGCCGCTTCCACGTTGGTCTCGTTCCAGTTGATGAACCCGCGTTTCTCGCGCTCGTTACCGAGGAAGATGTTCTCGGCGACGGAGAGGTAGGGGGACAGCGCGAGCTCCTGGTGGATGATCACGATGCCGGAGTGTTCGCTGTCACGGATGTCCTTGAACTCCGCGACGCTCCCCTCGAACTCGATGTCGCCTTCGTACGTGCCGTGCGGGTAGACGCCCGAGAGCACCTTCATGAGGGTCGATTTGCCGGCCCCGTTCTCTCCGCAGATGGCGTGGACTTCGCCACGCGCGACGTCAAGATGGACGTCCTGGAGTGCCTTCACGCCTGGGAAGGTCTTGGTGATGCGGCGCATCCGCAGGATGTTTTCCGCCATGGTCGAACCTCGCTTGCTTGAGTGGAGTCCCGGCTACGGCCGGGCGAGGTACGCACCTGTGGCTCCGCCCGGAATCCGGAGCGGAGCCACACGTGCCAGGGGGTGGTGCGGAAGGGCTACTTGAGCTCGTCCTCGGTGTAGTACTCGGTCTCGACGAGCGCGGCCTCGTAGTTGTCGACCGTGACGATCTGCGATTCGAGCAGGTACGCCGGAACCACCTTGACGTTGTTGTCGTACGTCTCGGTGTCGTTGACCTCGGGCTCCTCGCCCTTCATCAGGGCATCCACCATGGAGACGGCCTGCTTGCCGAGCTCACGGACGTCCTTGAAGATCGTCGAGTACTGCTCGCCGGCGATGATCGACTTGACCGAGCCGACCTCGGCGTCCTGGCCCGTGACCACGGGAAGGTCGCTGGCAGGGTAGCCGCCGGAGGTCAGTGCGGAGATGATGCCGATGGAGAGGCCGTCGTAGGGCGAGAGGACACCCTCGAGGCGCTCTCCGCCACCCACCGTCAGGAGGTCCTCCATGCGGTCCTGGGCGGTGTCGGGCAGCCAGCGGAGGATCGCAGCCTGCTCGAAGCTCGTCTGGCCGCTGGGTACGCGCAGCACGCCGCTGTCCAGGTGCGGCTGGAGGACCTCCATCGCGCCGTCCCAGAAGAACGTGGCGTTGTTGTCATCGGGGCTGCCCGCGAAGAGCTCGACGTCGAAGGGGCCCTTGTCGCCGGTCTCGTTGCCGTCCGCGTCGAGGACCCCGAGTCCGATGAGCAGCGAGGTGGCCTGCTGGACGCCGACCTCCTTGTTGTCGAACGTCGTGTAGTAGTCCACGGTGTCGGAGTCGTTGATGAGTCGGTCGTAGGCGATGACGGGGATGTCCTGGCCTTCTGCCTGGTCCAGGACGCTCGTCAGCGTGGTGCCGTCGATCGAGGCGACCACGAGGGCGCTGACGCCACCGTTGATCATGTTCTCGATCTGCGAGACCTGGGTCGGGATGTCGTCGTTCGCGTACTGGAGATCGACCTTGTACCCCAGCTCCTCGAGCTGGCTCTTCACATTGTCACCGTCGGCGATCCATCGCTCCGACTGCTGCGTCGGCATGGCGACGCCGATGGTGATGTCCTCCGGTGCCTGCTCCTCGGTGCCGGTACCCGCACCGCCGCGGCTTCCGCCGCAGGCAGTGAGGCTGAGGGTCAGGATGCTGGCGGCCGCGATGCCGGCCAGGTATTTCCGATTCATGGTGGGACTTTCTTGTGTGGAGTTCCCGGCAGCGTTGCCGGCTTTCAGGGGAGTGGTCTCTACAGTTTCTGCGCCAGCCGATAGTAGGCGGCGTTCCAGCGTAGTTCGCGCTGGAAGTCACGGAGCTTCGTGTCGGCGTCGATCCGCAGCAGCTCCACCTGGGCGATGTCCGCGAAGTCCTCGAAGACCTCGAGGCCCACCGCGGTGGTGAGGACGGTGTGGTGGGCGGCACCGGCACTGAGCCAGGCAGCCGCGGACGTCTCGAGGCTCGGCTCCGGCTTCCACACTGCGCGCGCGACCGGCAGGTTGGGGAGCGGGGCATCGGGCGGGACGACCTCGACGACGTTGGCGGTGAGGCGGAAGCGGTCCCGCATGTCGGACATCGCGACGACGACGCCGGCACCGGAGTCGGTGTCGAACACCAGGCGTACGGGGTCTTCCTTGCCACCGATTCCGAGCGGGTGCACCTCCAGTGAGGGCTTCGACGTGGTGAGGGTGGGGCAGATCTCGAGCATGTGTGCTCCGAGGATCTTCTCCTCCCCCGGCACGAGGTGGTAGGTGTAGTCCTCCATGAGGGATGCACCCCCGGGGAGGCCTGCACCCATGACCTTGGCTGCGCGGACCAGGACGGCGGTCTTCCAGTCGCCCTCGGCACCGAACCCGTAGCCGCGTGCCATCAGGCGCTGGACGGCGAGGCCGGGCAGCTGACGGAGGGCTCCGAGGTCCTCGAAGTTGGTGGTGAAGGCTCCGAATCCGCCCTCCTCCAGGAAGGACAGCAGGCCGAGTTCCTGCCGGGCGCCGTAGCGCAGCGATTCGTGGCGTTCGCCGCCCCTGCGCAGCTCCGGCGCGACGTCGTAGATCTCCTCGTACTCCGCGACCAGCGCGTCGACGGCGGCATCGTCCTGGGCTTCGACCGCGGCGACCAGCTCGTTGACGCCCCACGTGTTGATCGAGACGCCGAAGCGCAGCTCGGCCTCCGTCTTGTCACCCTCGGTCACGGCCACATTGCGCATGTTGTCGCCGAACCGTGCCACCTTGAGCTCGTGCACCGCCGCCCAGCCCGCTGCTGCCCGCTGCCAGGACGAGACCTTCGCGCAGACATCGGGGCTCGAGACGTGCCCCACGACGGTCTTCCGGGGGACGCCGAGACGGGTCTGGATGTAGCCGAACTCGCGATCGCCATGCGCGGCCTGGTTGAGGTTCATGAAGTCGAAGTCGATCTCGCCCCAGGGCAGTGCGACATTGATCTGCGTGTGCAGGTGCAGCAGGGGCTTGCGCAGGGCGTCGAGGCCCGCGATCCACATCTTCGCGGGGCTGAAGGTGTGCATCCAGGCGATGACGCCGATGGCGTGGTCCGCGGCGTTGACCTCGAGCGCC
>JASLBS010000100.1 GCA_030146405.1 Arthrobacter sp. | reverse complement strand
GCCGAGATGCGAGGCAGCAGTCTCCTCCCCGGCGTCAGGGGACTCGTGTACGACGAGTCCTCGCTCACGGAGGACTACGAGTTGACGGTAGCGCTGAAGCGGGTGGGGTACGACCCCCGTTGTGCCGCCGACTGCATCGTCGACACCGACGTGATGCCGACGTGGGGTGAATGGAAGACGCAGAGACTGCGCTGGCAGCGGGGGACGCTCGAAACCCTGTTCACCTACGGTTTCGTCGAGCACACCCGTAAGGCCTGGGCCGTGCAGGCCTGGACCTACTTCCGCACCATCATCCCGCTGCTGATGGTGATGATGTGGACGTACGCCCTGACGTTCGAGGAAGTCGCGTTCCACCCGTTCTGGCTGCTCATCATCCCGGTGTTCATGCTGGACCAGCTGGTGGCTACCTGGAACGCAGGGTGGAGGGCGCGCATCTACGCCTCCCTGATCGTTCCGCTATGGATCTACGAAGTTTACCAATCCCTTGCGTACTGGAAGGCCCTCCGCCTTGCACTGCGCGGAGGAGAGAAGGAATGGCTGACCTGATGGATACCTTCTGGGGCCTCCTCGAGGAGGTCACGCACCACGGCTTCATGGCGGGGGTTGTCGGACTGACAACGCTCACGCTGGTGGTCCTCGCGATCGCTGTCCGCCGAATCCTGCCCAAGCACGAGCACGACCCCACACTGCCGCCGAGGAAGGGCTGACATGAGCGACACCCTTACCCGCCCATCCGGCACGTACCAACGCCCGGCGTGGAACGAGGCATTCAGCCAGGCGTTGCCGTCCAAACTCCAGGGCGAGAGCACGCCACGCTGGGTGGGACGCGCGCCGTTGATCATCCTGCTGGCAGTGTTGGCCGTCCTCAGCCTGCGATTGTCGAACACAGCATTCACCGACGAGGCGCTCTCCATCAACGTGGGGCACGACTACCTCACGCACTGGCTCACGGGCGACGGCGTCGAGGCGTACGGCGATTCCTTCTCGGGGCTGCCGTTCGCCTATCCTGTGCTTGCCGCCGTCCTGGACACCCTGGGAGGTCTCCAGCTCGTCCGGGGGTTCAGCCTCCTCTGCATGCTGGCGGCGACGATCTTCCTGTACCGCGCCCTGGGAGAGCTGGGGTACCGGAGTGAAGGTATGCTCGCAGCCGCGGCCTTCGCGTTGACCGGTTCCGTCGTCTTCGTCGGCACCCTGGCCACCTTCGATGCCCTGGTCATCGCCATGCTTGCCGCAGCATTCTGGACCGGTGTGCGGAGAGGTTGGGCATCAGCAGCGGTCACCGGTGCGCTCCTCGGCTTGGTGCCCGTCGTGAAGTACAGCGCCGTGATCTTCATCCCCGTGGTCCTCGGCGTCGTGCTCCTCACCTCGGTGCCACGGAGAGCAGCGCTGGCCGCGTTGATCGCGATCGTCATCCCGGGTGCCGCGTGGCTCATCTGGTCGGACCAGATTACTGGGGGCATCGCGCTCAACGTGTTCGATCGGGTCGAGCTCAGCCCGACCCCGACAGGTGACCTGGTTGCATGGCTGACACTCGGCATCGGCATCCTGGTCCTCATCGCGATGGCCGGCGGGTTGCTGCTGGCCCGGCGCGGGGCGGGTCATGCCCTGCTGGGACTGGGGCTGTTCATCGGTGGCATGGCGCTGCCCGCCGCGCAGCTGATCCTCGGTGAGGGCGTCTCCTTCGACAAGCACCTGGCATATTCCGCGCTCTTCCTGGCTCCTCTGGCCGGATACGCCCTGGCGAAGCTGTCGAGGGGGACATGGAAACTGCTTCCGGTGATCGTGCTCCTCCTGACGATTCTGTTGTTCGGGTTCGGCCGTTCGGAGGCGATGTTCAACTCCTGGGTCAGCGTCAAGCCTGTTGTCGATGTGATCGAGGAGAACCCGCAAGCGGGCATCTACGTCTCCTCGGCAACGGAATCGCTGCGGTACCACCTGCGCGATCGCGCGCAGGTCGAAGGCCTGGTCTTCTCCGATTATCCCCAGGACGAGGATTCCACCAGGGTGGCGCTGGAGGACCGACAGTTCCGATCCGTCATCCTCCGCACCGCCAGTACAGGGTCACCTGAGCAGGACACAGCACAGGCCAGTCTGCTCCAGGCGCTCCGGGACAGCCCGAACTACGATCTCGCGGCGACCATGCCCGCCCGGGACCACTCCGGGACCGATATGTGGCTCGTCTTCAACCAGGTGGGGTCAGAATGAGGGCCAGCCGGACCGTTTCCGTGATCGCCGCCTCGGCTGCCACTGCCCTTGTCTTCGCCGGGGCGGTCCACGCGGTCGTCCAGGACCACTCGTCCCCGATGGCTGCTCCTACCCCCACCGCGACGCGCAGTGCCGCACTCATGGAGCGCCCCCTGAGTAACAGCTGCTCGGCTGGTCACGTCACCTTCACCTTCGACGACGGTCCCCGCGAGAATACCGAGAGGGTGCTCGACGCACTCGACGCACTCGACGTCGACGCCGTCTTCTTCTGGAACGGGGGAGCCGTGAGAGGGCGCGAGAGTACCGTCTCCCGTGCCCTTGCGGAGGGCCATGTCCTCGGCAACCACACGTTCGACCACCCGAACCTGGTGACCGGGGAGTTGCCCGACGGTTCGGAGGCCGTCTGGACGCCCGAGTGGGTGCGGAGCGAGCTGGAGCGGACCAACGAGGCCCTGACGGATGCCGGCGCCCCTCGGCCCGACCTCTACCGGCCGCCCTACGGTGCCGTCGACGATCGAACGGACGAGGTTGCCCAGGAGCTGGGCCTGCGCCTCGTCATGCCATGGGGAAATGACGGCGACAACAACTACGTGGACAGCCGTGATACCGAGGGTGCGACCACCCAGGAGATCATCGACAGGACCGTCGGGTCGATGCGTGACGGTTCGATCATCACGATGCACGACGGTCAGCGCCAGGCCACCCTCAACTCCATCGGCGCACTGCAGGCCATCGTGGATGCGATGAACGAGAAGAATCTGTGCGCAACGACCGATGTGCGTGAGGATGCTGCCGGTCGTGGCCTGGACACATACGGCTGAAGGGATCCGGACATACGCCTGGCTCGCACCGAAGAGGCTACTCCCGTGACCGGATTGCCGCCCAAGGTCACCGCTGTGTACTGGACACGCTGGAACGCGGACATCCCGCTCACACAGATTCCGCGGTCCTACAACGTGGTGTACTTGTTCGCCGCCGGTCGCTCCGGTGAGGAGGGTGAGATCGAGTGGGGCATGAACGATATCGCCGCCGACATCAGGACCGTGCGCGCCAGGGGGCAGCATGTCGTCCTCTCCGCCGGTGGTGCCGGCCAGGGGATCGACTTCTCCTCGCGCACCGTGAGTCGGCGTTTCGTGGACAGCGTCGAGCGCATCAACACCGAGCTCGGTGGGACCATGGCCAGTCCGATGATCGATGGGGTGGACTTCAACACCTTCGAGGCCGAGGTTGCACCGAACACCTCCGAGTACCTGTGGATGTTCGGCGAGCTGAAGCGCCGGTTCGGCCCGGATTTCGGCATCACCTCCCCGCCTGCTCCCTGGAACGACTCCGATAAGGCGATGATCCGTGATGCCTTGTCGGAGGACCTCATGACCTATGCCGGGCCGCAGTTCTACGACGGTCCGGGGCTGGCTGATCCGGAGTACATCATCGATACCACGCGCGACTGGGTGCAGAACGTGGCCGGTGGAGACGCGAGCAAGATCGTCGTGGGTTTCGGCATGGAGGACGCACCGTACTATTCCTCCATCAGGCAGATCCGCTCTGCCTGGCGGGCCATCGAGAAGGAGTTTCCGACAATTCGAGGCGCTTTCCTCTGGCAGCACAGGACCGACCACGACCGGGGGTGGGTGTTCGCCGATCGGATGGCCCCACTTGTCCTCAATGACGCCGTGCTCGGGCAGCCGGTGCCCTCGATCCCACCCAGACCGACCTCGCCTCCTGATCCCGCGGTGAGGATCGGCTCGGCCTGGTACCCGCTCGCGGGTGTCGACGTCGTATGCGTGCCTGGTGCGCTGGTGGCCTACACGGGCGAGGCGCCGATCACTGCGGCCGACCCGTCCGGCTGCGTAGTGACCGTTGCGGGTGGCAAGATCGTCCGGATCGATGACCGCCAGGACGCGGAGCCGGCGTCGGCGACAACGGTCCCCAGTGGCGGTCTCGTGCTCCTGGGCCGCGGCGGAGCGCGCGCATGGCTCCTCGCCAATGCCGAGGTCGGTGCGGAGGTCGAGATTTTCACCTGACCGGACGATCCAGGGGTCGGGTGGGTGACGGACGGTGGCCACACCAGGGAAATCGGTGCCGTACTCGACGTCGTGGCCCGTCCGGTGTGCCGACAAGCGTGCGCGGGAATGCGGACTGCGCCCTGAGCGCTGCACCGAACATGAAGAAGATCGGATTTCTGTCCTTCGGCCACTACCAGGACGTCCGCGGCTCCTCCGTGCCGACCGCACGGGAAGCCCTGGTCCAGGCTGTCGAGCTGGCCGTCGCAGCGGAGGAGCTGGGGGTGGACGGCGCGTACATGCGGGTCCACCACTTCGCACCGCAGTACTCGGCACCTTTCCCGCTCCTCGCCGCGATGGCAGCGCGCACCACGAGCATCGAGCTGGGAACCGGCGTGATCGACATGCGGTACGAGAACCCGCTCTACATGGCGGAGGAGGCCGCGGTCACCGATCTCATCAGTAATCGCCGACTCCAGCTGGGCATCAGTCGCGGTTCACCGGAGACGGCGCTCGACGGATCGCAGGCGTTCGGGTACGTTCCCGGAGAGGGCTCCACCGACGCCGATCTTGCCCGGGACAAGGCTGCTCTCTTCCGGGACGCGATCGCAGGTGCACCGGTGGCGGACGCCAACCCCCGTATGACGGGGGGTCCGGGAAGGCTGTCGATCGACCCGCTCTCACCAGGGTTGTCCGAGCGGATCTGGTGGGGGTCCGGAACCCGGGCGACGGCGCAGTGGGCGGGGGAGCAGGGCATGAACCTGATGAGTTCCACGCTCCTCACGGAGGACACCGGCGTTCCCTTCGACGAACTGCAGGCAGAGCAGATCGACATCTTCCGGAAGGCCTGGGCCGATGCCGGCCACGACTGGGCTCCCCGGGTGTCGGTCAGCCGGAGCATCCTGCCCATCGTGAGTGAGGCCGACGAGTACTACTTCGGGCTCCGCTCCCAGCGGGAATCGGTGGATCAGGTGGGAATCCTCGACGGAGCGCGGTCGCGCTTCGGACGGAGCTACATCGGAGCGCCGGACGTCATCGCCGAGCAGCTCGCCGCCGACGCCGCTGTGCAGGCCGCGGACACGCTCCTGGTGACCATCCCGAACCAGCTCGGCGTCGACTTCAACGCGGCGCTCCTCGGGAACATCGTCAAGCTCGTGGGGCCCGGCGCGGGCCTGCGGTAGGCGGCCCGGCCACCCCGGACTCGTACGCTGCACGCTCATCGGCCCGGGGTGGAGCGAGGCAGGATGGAGCGAGGAAGACCCTCAGGTCATGCGGCGGTCGAGGAATGTCGACCGACCAGGTCCGCCGCGACGTCGGCGATCGTGCGCCGTCCCTGTTCCGCCCGGGATGCGAGCTCCCGGAGAGCAGTGTGGTCGTCGATTCCCAGCTGTGCCATGAGCATCCCCTTGGCCATGCCGATCCGATCCCGCACCTTGAGGGCGTCGGACAGCTCCGATCGGATCTGCTGGGGCGTCTCGGTGGTCTGCACATGGCTGAGCAGCGCGGCGGCCGGTACGGCGAAACGCATCAGGGCCCGTTCGGTGGTCGCATCGAAGGCCGTCGGTTCGGTGGAATACACCTTCATGGCACCGATGGTGTCGCGCCCCTGGATCAGCGGGACACTCTGGCAGGAACGGATGCCCATCTCCGTTGAGGCTGCAGCCCAGACGGGCCAGCGCTGATCGCCCGTCGTGGTGTCGTCACAGCGGACCGGTAGGGCGGTGGACCACGCCGCCAGGCACGGCCCTTCGGAAAGTTCGTACTGCAGCTCGTCCGCGCGGAGCACCAGGCTGTCCGTGGCACCGGCGCTGGTACGGGTGCCGTGGTGGATCAGTGAGACGCCCGCCCCGGTGGCGCCGGGGATCAGGTCCCGCGCCGCTTCGGCGAGCAGGTCGACGGCGTGCTGCACGGTCTCCTCGGTCAGCAGGTGTCCGCGGACCCTGCCGAAGACCACTGCCAATTCGTTGAGGTTGGGCTCGAACTCCATGGTGGACCTCATACTGTCTGAAGCCGGCCACGCCGGCGTCCTGCGCGCCCGCTTCTGGACAGGATTCAAGATAATTCTTCGCTGTAGGGCGAGGCAAATTGTTCGCCACCAGCGATCTCCGACCGCGTCGCCCTGGCCGCACCGGCCACCTTCGCACAGCATCCGTTCGTACCGCTGATCACCGCGGCCCTGCTGGGAGGTCGGCCAGGAAGTCCTCGGCGGAGTGCACCGCGTCCTCGGCCCGCGCCAACGCGTCGTCGACGTCGAGCCGTCGCCCGGTCAGCATGTCGGCGTCGCGGTCGAGCTCCGCAGCCTCGCTCCGCAGCGCCTCGAGGCGCTGCTCGAGGGCGGTGACGGAAGCGGCTGTCTCCTCACGACGTGCGGCGAGCTGCCGCGTCTGCTGACGGAGATCGGACGCCGTCTTCTGCGCGTCGGCGTGGGCATCCCGTGCTGTTGCAAGCCGCGCTTCGGCCTCCCGGCGCTGACCGGCCGGAGATTTCTCCGGATGTCCTGCGCCATCTGTGCCGCCCTCGGTGTCAGGTTCGGCCGCGTCGTCGTCCGGGGATGTGAAGGGGCCGGCGACGGCGTCGTCGAGGTCCACGGGGTCCCAGCCGGATGCCTCCAGTGTGCGGACCAACCGTCCCGTCAGGACGGCAGCCGCGGCACCCTCATCCGCCAGCGCGGCGCGCAGGGTCTGCTCGACGCCGGTCAGGGCCGCGGCTCCGACGTCGGCACCGAGTTCGGCCGCCGCCTCGAGCGACTGCCGGGCCACGGCAGCGAGGAGCCGCTGACGCTGTTGCCCGAGGGCCTGGAGCTGCGCCCGGTCCGTGCCGGCCTGCGCCTGCCGGAGGGACGCACCGAGTTCGAGGACCTGCTCCACCTCCCCGCGCCGATGCGTCACGAGCACATTGACGAGCCAGGCTGCGGTGGAGGGCTTGGGCAGCTTCCGCAGTGCTGTGCCGAGTTGCCTGTCACCGTGCCGCGTGGCTTCCTTGGCGGCCGCGTTGCGCGCCGCGGTGAACTCCTCGAGCGGCAGGACGTAGAGCCCTGCCGCGTGCTCCATGAGATCCATCAGGGCGTCCTTCCGGTACCCGGGCAGTACAGCCGGGGGCGGGGTTCGCCCACCGGCCCACGTGCGGGACGGCTACCCTCCCGCTGTCCGCACGTCCAGTGCTACCACGCCGCATCTCGCGGGAGCGGCGCTCCTGCGCGTGGTGTGTACTTGATCCCACACGGGAGACCGCCGTCCGGGCTCGGGAGGGCGCTCCGTACCCGGATCGAGAAAGGCGCCGACATGGAAGCACGCTGTCCCCGATGCAACACCCCATTGCTGGAACTGGGCGAGGACCAGTGGCCGGCGGAGGGGCCGGTTCCTCCCGGAACGCTCGCGGTGTTCCAGTGCGAGGGGAGCCACCGCATCACGGTGGGGGAGACCCAGGTCCAGGCGTAGCCGATCAGCTCGGTCGAGCACCGGCGTCGTCGATGATGCGTGTCAGCTCGTCCCTCAGTGCCACGGCCTCGTCCACGGTGAGCTCCAGCCGGGCATCCTGCTCCACCCAGTCGATGCTGACCAGCTGCCGGCCCTGCTCGTCCGTCCCGGTCGAGAGCCCCACGCCCAGCGCTCTGCCCCCGGTACGGGTCACATCGCCGACGATCAGTTCGCCGCCGTCGTCCTCTGCAACTGCCATGGTTCCTCCTCGGTGTGGTGCACTGCTCCTCCCATGCTAGGTGGGGGGACACATTCGACGTCCACCGGAGCGAGGGTGGTTCCGGATGCTGGATCACCCGGCATCGGCGGAGCGGACGGCCAGATTGGGGTGCAGGAGTTCGAAGCCCTCGTCCGTGACGGCGTTCCTGTCGATGTCGTCGGGTAGGAGGACGGCCGTGATGGTGCTGTCCCGGATGGTGGCACCCGCGGATCCGCGTTCCAGGGCAGCACATTCCAGGCCCACACCGATGCCCTCCTCCACGAGGAGGCAGACCGTGGAGTCGTCGGACCCGGTTCCGGTCTCCGGCGTCGCCGCGAAGTATTCGACGCCGTCGCGCTCGGCGAGGAAGCGGGTACTCGCGAGGTCGATGCCGTCGAGATCGGTCCGGATGGTGGGGAGGTCCTGGTCCGTCTGCTCGGACTCCAGCAGACCGAGGGCCGGCCCTCCCGTACACCCCGTGAGCACGAGGACCAGGAGGCTCCCTCCGACCGCTGCGGACCGGATGCGCGTACGGATCGGGAAGCGGCTTCGCATGGTCCTCCTCGTACTGGTTCGGCGGTGCCTCCAGCGTAGCGAAGGCCACCCCCTAGGCTGGGGCGATGGATTCCACCACAGCGTTGTCCGGCCGCACCTTCGTGGTGACCGGGGTGAGCCGACGGAAGGGTATCGGGTACGCCGTCGCCTCCCGTCTCGCCGGAATGGGCGCCCATCTGTTCCTGCACCACTACGTGCCGCACGACGCCGAACAGCCGTGGGGCGCCGAGCCGATCGACGACGTCCTCGACGGTATCCGTGCGCAGCTCGCGGACGGTGCCCTGCTGGCCTCCACCAGCATCGACCTCGCCGAGGAGGACGGTGCCCGGCGCCTCATCGACGGTGCCCGAGCCGCCGTCGGGCATCTCGACGGTCTGGTGTGCAATCACGCCCGGAGCGGGGGCGACGGCCGCCTCACCGAGATCACGGCGGAGGAGCTCGACGCGCACTGGCGGGTCAACACCCGTTCCACCATCCTCGCCACCCGGTACTTCGCGGAGCAGCACGACGGCCGGGCCGGAGGGCGTGTCGTCTGGCTGACCTCGGGACAGCTCGCCGGGCCGATGTCCGGGGAGATCGCCTACGCCGCGTCCAAGGCCGCGCTCGCCGGACTCACGGTCTCGGTGGCGGACGACCTGGTGGACCGCGGCATCCTGCTGAACACCGTGAACCCCGGACCGGTCAACACCGGATACCTCGACGAGGACACCGCGGACCGTCCGGTCGAGACGCTCCATGCCGTGCTGCGGCACTTCCCGTCCGGCCGTTTCGGGGAACCGGATGACCCGGCGAGGTTGATCGCCTGGCTGCTGAGCGACGAGGGCCGCTGGATGGTGGGGCAGGTGCTCAGCACGGAGGGCGGGTTCCGCAGGTGGTGAGCATGGACTCCAGCGGCGTCGTCGTCCGCCGCGCCACGACGTCGGATGCGACGGCCATCGCCTCGGTGCACGTCCGTGCCTGGCAGGAGTCGTACGCGCACCTGGTGCCGGCCGATGCGCTCGGCGGACTCGACGTGCATCGCCGGGCCGAGGTGTGGAGCTCGATCCTCGAGGAGGGCACCACCGACGTCCGGGTGGCTGAAACCGGCGACGGGACTGTGATCGGTTGGGCCAGCGCCGGACCGGGCCGGGCCGCCGCTCCGCCGCGACCGCTGGAACTGGAGGGCATCTACGTCCTGGCCTCCTGGTACGGTTCCGGCGCGGGGCAGGTCCTGCTCGACACCCTCCTCGGCACGGAACCCGCGTGCCTCTCGGTGGCATCGGACAACCCACGCTCGCACGCGTTCTACCGTCGCAACGGCTTCCGTCCCGACGGCGTCACCGAGGTGTACCCGATGCTCGGCGTGGAGGTGGACGTGGTGCGGCTGGTCCGCTGAGCACGTCCACCTCTCACGGCAGGGCCGCCCTGTCAGAATCCGACGAGCGCGTGCGGCACGTAGTGCTCCTCCAGCGCGGCGACCTCGGAGTCGGTGAGCTCGAGCTCCAGCGACGCGAGGGCATCCTCGAGGTGGCGTGGCTTCCCCACGCCGACGATCGGCGCGGATACCACCGGGTTGCGTGACACCCAGGCGAGGGCCACCTGTGCACGGCTCACCCCTCGCGCCCCGGCCACTGTCCCGACGGCATCGGCCACCCGGCGGTCGGCGTCCGTGGTGCCGTAGAGGGTCTTGCCGAAGGAGTCCGTCTCCGAGCGCGATGTCGTCTCGTCCCAGGCCCGGGCGAGTTTGCCGCGCGCCAGCGGGCTCCAGGGGAGCACACCGATGCCCTGGTCCGCGCACAGACCGTACATCTCGCGCTCCTCCTCCCGGTTGATGAGGTTGTAGTGGTCCTGCATGGTGACGAAACGGCTCCAGCCGTTCATCCGCTGCAGGTAGAGGGCCTTGGAGAACTGCCAGGCGAACATCGACGAAGCGCCGAGGTAACGCACCTTCCCGGCCTTCACGACGTCATGGAGTGCCTCGAGGGTCTCCTCGAGGGGCGTCGACGGGTCGAAGCGGTGGATCTGGTAGAGATCCACGTACTCGGTGCCGAGGCGGCGGAGGCTGTTGTCCAGCTCCGTGAGGATCGCCTTGCGGGAGAGCCCGGCGCCGTTCGGTCCCTCGTGCATCCGGCCGTGCACCTTCGTCGCGATCACCGTCTCCTCGCGGCGCGTGTACTCGGCGAGCGCACGGCCCACGATCTCCTCGCTGGAGCCGTCCGAGTACACGTTGGCGGTGTCGAAGAAGTTGATGCCGGCCTCCACGGCAGCCTGGATGAGGGGGCGGCTCTCCTCCTCGGGCAGCGTCCAGGCATGATTCCCCCGATCGGGCGCTCCATAGCTCATGCAGCCGAGGGCGATCGGTGAGACGTCGAGGCCGGTGGATCCGAGTTTCACGTAGTGCATGCTTCACCTTTGCTGGGACCGGGATGGGATTCCCACCCTAGTCCGGCCGACGGCAGGTAACAGGAGATGCAGTACGGCTCATCTGCGTCCCCGTACCGCTACCATCCTTGCTAGGAGACCCGAAGACCCCCACCTGACGTGGACGCCGGCTCCACGGGGAAGGGAACGATCATGCAGGGCGCGTACGGACCGCACAGCGGTGACAGCGGTGACATCGGTGTGCCGGAGGGGCTCTTCGCGTCGGCGGGTGTTCGTGCCGGGACCACGTGTTCGGGCAGGATGAGCAGGTGAACCGCTCCGATCCCGGCAACGCCGACGTCCCAGCCCCGGCGATCGTGCGCACCGAGGAGACACCGAACCGCCGGCCCGAGCCCGAACCGGGTCCGGGCGGGCAGCCCGAGCCCGGTCCCGACCGATCTGCCGAGACCGGCGCCGAGCGGGTCTCCCACGGATCCTCCATCGCCAGTCGTTTCCGCCCCCACGTGTTCGCGGACGGGCTGCGGGCCAGCGCGGCCTGGACCGGACGCAGCATCGTGGTCCTCGCGGGCCTGGTGATCCTGTGGTTCCTCGTGAAGGCGCTGTGGTCGATCGTCCTCCCCACGTTGTTCGCATTGCTCCTCGCTTCGGTCCTGTGGCCGGTCAACCGGATCCTGAGGCTGATCCTCCCGAAAGTGCTCGCGGCACTCGTCACGGTGCTCGCGTTCCTGGGCGCGGTGGTGGGGATCGCTGTTCTCACGGTCCCGGCCATCGCCGCCGGAGTGGCCGAGCTGTCCGAGCTCGCACAGGACAACATCGCCGACCTGGTGGGGTTCGTCGACGGCACACCGCTGAACCTGCCGGCCCTCGACCTGGCGAGCCTCGATCTGGACCGGCTCGTGGAGACGGGCCTCGACCAGGTCCAGGCGAACGCCGGGAACATCCTCACGGGTATCACCGCGGGATTGAGCGAACTCACGTCGGGCACCATCGTGGTGCTGCTCACGCTCGTCTTCACGTTCTTCAGCCTCAAGGACGGCGACCGCTTCCTTCCCTGGACCGCACGCTGGACCAACTCGGAAATCTTCGCCCACGCGGCGCGCATCGCTGCCGGGACCTGGAAGACGCTGGCCCAGTACATCTTCGCGCAGGCCACGGTGGCACTGGTGGACGCCGTGTTCATCGGCCTCGGGCTGGTGCTCCTGAACATCCCGCTGGCCATTCCGCTGGCCGTGCTGGTCTTCTTCTCCGCGTTCATCCCGGTTCTCGGGGCCATCGCCTCGGGGCTCATCGCCACCCTGGTGGCCTTCCTCGCGTACGGCTGGGTGACGGCACTGATCGTCCTCGGAATCGTGGTGCTGGTCCAGCAGGTGGAGAGCAACTTCATCCAGCCCCTCCTCGTGGGGCGCACGCTCGAGATCCACCCGGCCGTGGTCCTCGCATCCGTCACCGCAGGAGGAACACTGTTCGGGATCGTCGGTGCCTTCCTCGCCGTTCCCACGACGGCGGTGGCGATCGTGGTGCTGCGCTACCTCCGCGACCTCTCCGTGGAGAAGCACTCAGCCACCGGTGTGCCCGGTGGGTGACCTCCCGGTGGTCGCTGTGCTGGAGGGCAAGCGGCCGGTTCGCGGGCTGGAGCGGGTGGCGGAGCTGGCCGAGGTGCGCATCGCGGACGCTTCGAGCCTCGGGTCGGCCCTCGAGGGCGCCGACGTGCTCTACCTGTGGGACTACTTCTCCGGTGCGTTACCTGCCGCCTGGCATGCCGCCGGTTCCCTGCGGTGGCTTCACGTGGCGGCGGCAGGAGTGGACAGGCTCCTGTTCCCCGAGCTGGTGTCCTCCGACGTGGTGGTGACCAACGCGCACGGCGTCTTCGACCAGCCCATGGCGGAGTACGTGCTGGGTGCCATGCTGTACGCGGCGAAGGGGTTCGGACCACTGTCGGACCAGCAGCGACGGGCCGAGTGGGCGTGGCGTGAGGGCCGCACCATCGCCGGCTCGCGAGCCCTGGTGGTGGGGACGGGCAGCATCGGCCGGCGAACCGCCCGGCTCCTGCGCGCGGTGGGTGTGCATGTCGAAGGGGCGGGGCGGCGATCCGCCCCGGAGGACGAGGACTTCGGGCGGATCCACGCCTCGTCCGACCTCGCCCGGGTGGTGGGGTCCTTCGACTACGTGGTGCTCCTGGCGCCGCTGACCCCGCACACCGAGAACCTCCTCGACGCCGCCGTGATCGAGGCCCTCGCGCCGGGCGCCGTCCTCATCAATGCGGGCCGGGGCCGGCTCCTGGACGAGGACGCCCTCGTGGCCCGGCTCCGCGCGGGAACCCTGGGAGGGGCCGTGCTCGACACCTTCGCCGTGGAGCCGCTGCCACCCGCACATCCGCTGTGGTCCCTGCCCGGGGTGCTCGTGACCCCGCACATGGCGAGCAACGCCGATTCCTGGCTGGACGATCTCGCCGCGCAGTTCGAGAGGAACTTCCTGCTCTGGCGGGACGGTGCACCCTTGCCCGGCGTGGTGGACAAGAACCTCGGGTACGTGCCGTCGCGGGTCGGCCCCCGGCCCTCGGAGCAGGGATGGCCGGTCCGGCCCGGCTGATTAGGGCGCGTCCGGTGCGCGATGACACAATGACCGCTGCCCCATCCGCCTACGAGGAGACCGCCGTGCGTCTGCGCCTGCCCCTTCCGGATCCGCTCGACAGCGCACGCGGCGTCTGGGTGTTCTTCGCCCTCATCCATGCGGGTTTCCTCCTCCGGCTCCTGCCGTTCATCATCAGCGGGGGCGTGCTCAGCGACATCCGCCTGTACCGCGAATGGGCCTACCAGGCCCTGAACGACGGCGTCTGGCAGGGTGTCGATGTCGCCTGGGTGTACCCGGTCGGCGCGCTCGTGCCCATGGTGGTCGCAGCAGCGTTCGGGAGCCACCTCTACCAGTTCACCTGGTTCGTGCTGTTCGCGCTCTGCAACGCCGTAGGTGTCGCGGTACTCGTCCGCCGCGGGACGACGGCGGCCCGGACGGCGGCGTGCTGGTGGCTGGTGGCCACGGCGTTGCTCGGTCCGGTGGCGGTCGGGCGCATCGACGGCCTGACAGCCCCCCTCGTCCTCGCGGCACTGCTGATCGTCGCCACCCGTCCGTTCCTCGCCTCGCTCGTCCTCAGCGCGGCCACGTGGGTGAAGGTGTGGCCCGCCGCCGTCGTCCTCGCGTCGCTCGTGGTGGTACGCGCGGGCAGGCTCCGCATCCTGGGCGCCGGTGTGGTGTTGACCGCCGGGATCGCGGTCGCCGTGGCGATCTTCGGTGACATCCGGAACCTCACCGGTTTCCTCACCGCCCAGGGCACGCGGGGCATGCAGCTGGAGGCGCCGCTGAGCACCCCCGGCGTCTGGCAGGCCATCACGGGGACGTCGGGCGCCTTCTTCTTCGAGGACGAGGAGATCAACACCATGGAGGTCCGCGGCGCCCTCAGCGGTCTGGTGGGGGACCTGATGAACCCGCTGCTCGCGCTGACCGTGCTCCTGATGGCCGTGTTCCTCGCCCTCGCGCTGCACCGCGGAGCCCGTGCCGATGCGCTGCTCGCCACCGGATCACTGGCTCTGGTGAGCACGCTCGTGGTGTTCAACAAGGTGGGCTCTCCGCAGTTCATGCTGTGGATCGCGGCCGTGATCGCGGCGGGCCTGGTGCTGGACCGGGCCGCGGAGTGGCACTACCCGGCGGTCGCCATGCTGGTCACCGCCGGGCTCACCACGCTCGTGTACCCGGTGCTGTACGACGCCCTGCGCTACGACCTCGATCCCGCCGTCGCCGTGCTGCTCACCCTCCGCAATCTCCTGGTGGTCAGCATCTTCGTGTGGTCGCTGGTGCGCCTCGGCAGGCTGGCCGCTGCGGCCCGCCCCGCCCCTACGGGTGCCTGATCCCTTGCCCGGCGAGGACCGCGCGGTAGCCCTCGCGGTAGGTGGGGTGGGTGAAGGAGAAGCCGGTGGATCGCAGGAGGCCGCTGTCGCAGCGTCTGGCACCACCACGGGACGACGACGATTCGCCGCTCGGTGGTTCCGGTAGGCCCAGTTCCGCCGAGATGAAACGCAGCACCTCCCCGAGGTCCACGGGTAGTTCGTCGCTGCCGAGGTAGAGCGGCGCGGGCTCGTCGACGTCCATGGTCAGGTGGACGATCGCCGCCGCGGCATCGTCACGGTGGATCCGGTTGGTCCACAGGGGTTCCATCGGCAGCACCGCGGTGCCGTCCTTCACCGAGTCGATCAGGCGGGTGCGCCCCGGCCCGTAGATACCGGACAGCCGGAGGACGGTGCCGCGATCGGACCGCCCGAGGAGCAGTTCCTCGGCCTCGCGGACCAGGCGCGCGGTGGGTGCTGTGCTCTCCGCGGGCGAGGCCTCGGTGACCCAGCCGCCGTCGAAATCGCCGTACACGGTGGTGGAGGAGACGAAGAGGATGCGCCGTGGCTGTACCGCATCCCGGTCCAGGGTGTCCAGTACGTTCGCCGTGGCGTCCACGTAGGCACTGCGGTAGGCGGCCTCAGTACGCCCTCCGGCAGCACTGGCGATCACCACCACCTCGGTGTCCTGCGGGATGGACGGCAGGGTCCGGGTCAGGTCCGCGCCGACGCCCTCGATGCCGGGAGGGAGGCGTTCAGGGGAGCGTCGCCACCCGAGAACCCGCTCACCCCTCGCGGCGAGGCGCAGCCCCACCTCCGTGCCGAGATCCCCGCATCCCGCGATCAGTACCGTCATCGAACCGTCCGTCCTTCGCTGGTTGGTGACCGCTGTCCGGCCACCAGCCAGCCTAATCGCCGGAACCGCCTCGGCGGCGTCCGGGGCCGGCGTCGTAGACTGGCCGGCAGAAGCATCCCGCCGGCCACGCAGCAGGCGGCCGGATCATCGACGGGGGAGCTCATGGGACGGGTGGTATCGGTGTCGGACAGCGTGGTGATCGCGTCGTCGCCGCAGGAGCTGTACGCCATGGTCAGCGACGTCACCCGGATGGGGGAGTGGAGCCCGGAGAACGAGGGCGCGGTCCTGGCCGGAGCAGGGAGGACCACCGGAGTGGGTACCGTGTTCGACGGCGCCAACAGCCGCGGGCGGGCACGGTGGACCACGCGCTGTACCGTCACGGACGCGCAACCCGGCAGGGAATTCGCCTTCCGCGTCCACGCCATCGGCGGCGCCGAGCGGAAGGTTCCGGGGCGGATCGCCACCTGGCGCTACACCTTCGAGGGTCAGCAGGGCGGCACGCTGGTCACGGAGTCGTGGACGGACGACCGCCCGTGGCCCGACGCCGTCGCCCGCGCGTTCGACTACGTGGCCACCGGTGGAACCACTTTCGCGGCCTTCCAGCGCGGGAACATCCGCCGCACCCTCCACAACCTGAAGGTGGCGGCGGAGGGCGACGCGGTCCGCTAGTCGTGGATCCGCACCGCGGTCTCCCGGAGGTACAGGTCCACGCGGGTGTAGGCGTCCCGGGTCAGGGCCTTCCACAGTTCGACGGCGAGCCTGGGATCCTCCTTCTCCACGGCCTGGATGGCGGAGGCCGTGAGCACCTTCAGGTGGACGTCCTCCAGCGCCTTGACCGTGGTCTCCTGGCGGTTGTCGCTGCCCAGGGCCAACTCGCCGAAGGTCATCCCGGCGCTCAGGGTGGTGAGCTTCAGCCGCCCGCCGGAGGGCCCGGGCACCGAGGTCACGATCTTGCCGGAGAGGATGAAGTAGACACCGCCGAAGGACTGGCCCACGCGCCGGATCACATGGCCCTTGTCATAGGTGCGGTCCTCCATCCGCCCGGTCAGTGATTCGATGTCCTCCTCGCTGAGCGGGTTCAGCGCGGGGCACTGTGCCACGTCGACCTCGACGGGGAAGGCGATCTCGGAGCCGTAACGGCTGATGAGCTCGTTCTCGCACCACTCCACGGCGGCGGTCCGCGTGTCGAAGGTGGGCACGGGCCGGTCCACGTCCTTGAAGGTCTCGGCGAGCGT